>NZ_RJNR01000003.1:0-168604 GCF_003942685.1 Streptococcus mitis
ATTTCATATAGCCTGTACTTCATCAAATAAATCTTGAGTTTTTACTACAATTGTAAAAGCACAGTTTTTAATATATAGTTCGATACTGTATTTTATTTCATATAGCCTGTACTTCATCAAATAAATCTTGAGTTTTTACTACAATTGTAAAAGCACAGTTTTTAATATATAGTTCGATACTGTATTTTATGAAATTGGTAAAATCCAAAAAATCTTCCTATCTGTAATAAGAAGATTTTTTGTTATCTAAATGAAGTCCATTAATACATTCTAAAAGTGTATAATTATCAATGTAAACTTAAGAATTAAGTATTAAATAGTAATTGTCAACAAACTGTTTAACCATCACAGTATCTAATCTCAACACATAAACATTTTTTCTATAGATTTTGTCTTAATCTTGATCTTTTTTCTTCAATCCAAGAAGTGCTCCTACTATAAACAATATTCCAGCAATAAATGGTGTAAGAACTGCTCTAACTGTTCCGGTTTTTGGCAACCTGTCAGAATGGTTAGTATCCGACTTACTATCAATGTTAGTATGTTTATTAGCTATGTTCGCTTGTTTATTAAGATAGACTTCCTTCTTATTTTCAAAGTTTTTATCAAGAACTGTAGTTGTAACATCCTTAGTTGAATCAGATTTTTGTGAATGATTTGCTCTTTGTAAGTCCTCTTTTCTATGGCTTTGATTTAATTGGCTAGGATTTACCTGTGGGTTATCTTTCTTTTTGGATACATCAAAAGTAGGTTTATTTTCCTCCTCCTTTTTCTCCTCTATTTTCTTGAATACAGGTTTTATAAGGGTATCTTTTGATAGATTAAGAACATATCCAGCGTCTTTTTTCCCTTCGAAACCAGCAATTTCCCAGCCGTCAAATTGATATCCTTTTTCTAATTCCCCCTTATAGACAGGTAAAATGAAATCTTCTTCCGACACTATCGTTGAACTCATTTCTTTTCCATTTTGAATGGTCACAGTTACTGTATGAGGTTTTAGTTCGCTTACCTCTCCCGTATCTTTGTTTAAAATGAATTCTTTTACGGTTGTATTTCTTGCAAAATCTTTTACAACTATCTTAATGTTTAGTGCCTTATCTGCTATTTGTTTAATATCAGCAAATGATTTATATTCTTTTCCATTTACATAAATATGTTGTTCTTGAATCTCACCATCGAATCCATTATTTCTTTTATCATTAATATTAAAGACTACAGATTTTCCCTTAGCATATTCGATACTAGTATTTCCTTTTGGATCAATGTTTACTTCTGGTTTAACATTATCATATAAAAATTGATAGTGTACTCCAACCGCTTTCGCATTCAAATCGCTATAGCCAGTTTGAAGATAAACATTTCCATCCATGTCTGTTACCTTATCTGGGAATCCGTTTGCTTTATAGTCTTTCATCCCCCAGTCCATGATGTCACCGTCTTTAACATTAAGCTTAATGTTAAAATCTCTAGTGTTATCAATGTGTAAATCTCCATAGATTAAATAATTATCTACAACCGATTCATTAACTCTCAACTCCCAGTTAAAACCACCCTTATCAGAAATCTTACCTCTTAAATAAAATTCTGGATTTCGTACATAAATTTTATTAGATTTAGATGGATTAAAGTAGTTCTTGTCCATTGAAAGATTTACTGGTTTTGCATCAATAAATAATGTAGAGCCATCTTCTTTTATAGCTTCTACATTGGACCTATCCTCCCCAGTATACTCTTTACCATCCTTACCAAATAATACCAGTTTAGAAGAATCTGTCACAAGATTTCCATCTTTATCGATTGCTTCCCCTTTATCATTCATTTTAAATGTAAACACTTGATACCTTACAATGTTAAAGCCGTCCAAAGCCGACATCAATACTGATTGAGTACTTCTTCCATCTTCAACATTTCTACTATCAGCATAAATTATTTTTTCTGATAAGACTCTTAGATTAGGATTGGCCTTTTGGATTTTTGCTATATCTTCCTGGCTATAAACTCCATTTCCTTCTAACATATCCGTTTTTCCAGGATTATAGGTAGTCACTTTTAGTGCATAGCCTTTTCTTAGAATGATGTTATCCTTTAATAGATATTGTTGTTTTTCTGAATCAGCATAGATTTTACCAGATTCCATGTCCGTTAAATTGGTTGGTTTATTTTTTGAAAGATCTCCTTCTCCTAATTCTATTACATTCCCATAACTTGATGCATAGGGATATTCCGTTTTAGTTTCCTTATTTTTTTCAGGCATTCTAATTTTAGTCTCAGCTTTTATCTGATCATCATCTTTAACAAAGAATCTCATATCTCCTGCAAAAGCTAATCCATCCACAATATCATTAACATTAGCGTATAAATCAAATGTCATCGTTTTTGAGTGGGAATCATACTTGGTCGTTTTGATTTCTATCGATTTATAATTATTGCCATAATATACCTTGGCATTTTTAGAAACATTACTTATCTTTCCAAGAATTTCAAAGTGTCCATCTTTAGACGGGCTTAGAACACCATAAATTTTTGATTTTATTTCGTCAAGTTTTTCAGTTTCATATTCTAAGGCACTACCATCGTCATAAGCAATGATATTTCCCTTATCATCGTATTTATAATCGTATTCTTCTGTCCTCTTACCAGTTTCACTTGTAAAGTCATCAACTTCTCTAAATTTCTTTTTAATGAGTTTTTTTAAGTCTTTGCTTTCAAAATCTCTAATTGTTGAAATGGCTTTATTGATAGTAAAGCTAGATTTTTCTTCGGTAGCCTCTTCATTTTCTTGATGATGTTCTACTTCAGTTGTATCTTTTTTAAGACTGTCCTCTTTTCTATTTTCTAAATTTTTAAATTTAGATTCGGCAATCTCTCCAAGCTTTTGGTATTTAGATGAATCCTGATCAGGATCTACTAGATAATAGGAAATCATCCCCTTTTCATCAGCATGATCAGCAAATTTAATTCTATGAATCTTTGTGAAATTGCTAGAGCCATCTAATGCAATGACTTCAATGATTTTTCCTCTTAAATCTCCTGCACCTTTAATTTCATAAATGGTATTTCCATCTTTGTCAAGTTTTCTATTTCTTCCTTGACCCTCACCTGCATAAGTGACCTCAAGATTTTTTTCAACCTCTCCATCTTCATTAACAAGAGCGGCTCCTGCATACCAAACTTCGTTGGCAATCTCGTCAAATTTTTCAGGATGTTCTTTCTGATCTCTCGCAAATAAAGTTTCATTCTTGTATTGCTCTTTTACCTTATGATAAGTATCCTTTGTAATCAACTTAATTTTTTCAGGATTTGAAAAATCAACAGAAACAATCTTAGGTGCTGTGTTATCAATTTTTACAGGAATATAGGAAACCTGCCATGGATAATCTTTAGTTAATCTATATTTAAATTTATAGAAATATTGACCTTCTGCAATTGGCTCAAATTGACCTCTTATCTTAGTAGCAGGATCTTTGGTATCCTTGCTTTCTGGTGCATTTTCTTCTTTCCCTCTAGGATTATAGATGAGTCCATCCCATTTCAAGTCGCCCCAAACTTTTAGCTTAGAAGATTTGATTCCCTTTGCATCATTTCTTTTAGAGTTTAAAATTCCTTTAACAAAGTGTTCTCTCGAAATGACTTTTAAGTCGATTTGATTTTCTCCCTCTTTATTTGTATTCACTATTGAAATCAATCCTTCTTCTGCACTTCTTAATACAAGTGGAGAAGGTGTTAATCCTCTCTCAAGTTGAGCATCTTGAGGATTTCCATTTGAATCTAAAGGATAAATTTTAGCAATCTTAGAACCACTTGATGATGGTGCGTTGATCCCTTCGTTATTGAAAGCAAATAATTCTGGATTTTGATCTAGGGATGTTGTATTTTTATCTTTTCTATTTTGTATAACTCCTGCTGGATTAAATTTATCTATACCATGTTCTCCACCAATTCCCTTATTTAAGGTTCCTGGAATTTTCGGTTTGCCATCATCATCATAACCTTCCATTGTTTTTGATTTTGACCCTTCTTCCCAGGCCCATTTATCAAGGATTGGCTCTTTGTTCCAATTCCCAGCAAATCCCATTAGAGGCATCGATAAAGAAGGTTGGAAATTTATTTTCTTCCCGTTGGAGTTTAGAGCTTCCATTTCTTCCACTGACTCAAAATGAATAAATGATTCTACAAATTTATTTTTATTTTTAGCTTCTCCAACGTTTATAACCGCATTTAAATCAAAGCTAGAATTTGGGCTTATAGTGAAAGTATCATGCTCAAATGTAATATTTGCTCCTTTGACTTTTTCTGGGTGAATTTCTGGAACAATTTGCTTCCCATCTGAAGATTTTTCATCTTTATATGTTTCATCCAGTTTGAGTCTGTCAGTTAGAGCATCTGTAGTTATAGCAGATGCTGAAACTTTAAAGGTCAAAGGTCTGTTTGATGTATTGTGAAGCTTAATTGTAAAATATTTTTTATCTCCTTTTATTTCTTTAAGAGAAATAGAACCATAAGAGTTTACTAAACCTTTAGAATCTGTGTTTTTGAAAGTCGCTACAACTTCATTTCTCAATGCATTAGCCACATTAATTAGCCCTGCCCCCTGTTGTCTAGGTGATGCAAAGTATTGACTTTTTTCTTTCCAAGACGTTGCATCCATCATAGGACGTGCAGTATTTTGTAGGGCTATTTTTGTAAGACTTGTAAGATCTATTTTGTCATCTCCCTTAAGATTTTTCAATACAGGTCTTTCAAGCATTTCCTTTAACTTTGGCCTAATCAAAACAGTAGAAGCTGCTACAACTGGAGTTGCCATACTAGTTCCTGACATATAGCCATAAGTTGATTTCCCATTAATGACATTAAGAGTGGATTTAATGTTTTTACCAGGTGCTGAAACATCCGGTTTTAAAAGTAAATCTGTTCTTGGCCCCCAAGATGTAGACCCTGCTGGGACTATAATATCTTCTTTATACAGTTCTTTGTCGATGTCAGGTGCAAACTTAAAGTCAATTTCTTTTTCATCACCTACATTCGGTTTATTAGAATTATAGCTTGCCATATCAATTGGATAGTATTGCTCCAATTTATCTTTAAAATCTTCTTTATTATTTCTTTTGACTTTAGTTTTTTTATCAGGGTTAATCATATTCCATAGCTTTACACCATCATCTCCTGAAATTGAGAAAACTTGACTAGTAGTTCCTTCATCCTCCTCATATCCCATAGCTGGGAGCTCTGTCCAATTATCTCTATTGTAGTAATTTACAGTATTTACAACCATAATGGCACGTGCGCCCTTATCCGTTGCTCGTTTAAAAGCATTTTTTAAATCCTTTGTATAAATTCTATCCATTACTGCAATTTTGCCCTTAAGATCCAAACCTATCAAATCTTGGTCTTGACCTTTGCCTATATATACAAATTTCAATTTACTAGGAGCTTTTGAACCATCTTCGTTTGTTATGATTTTATTCTTATCGAAAAAGGCCCCTATATTTCTGTATTTAAAACTTTCTCCTCCAATCTTAACTTTGTCAAACTCAACTGTTTGATTTTTAGCAGAAGCAACTGCTATCGCATCTTCATGTGCTGCAGTTCGTGTTACATTTCCAGTGTCGGTCATTTTCAGATTATTATTTGCCACTAAATCCCATGAAGAACTTGAAGCAGAAGTTGCATAGTTACCCGTAGCTACAACCATTGGAATGCCTGCTTTTCTTAACGCTCTAATAGCTTGCCAATATTTCTCACCTACAAGACCTGTTCCTGTAAAGCCAGATGATACAGAAACAACATCGACATTGTGTTTGATTGAATCTTCAATAGCATGAAACATTGTTTCATCTCCTGCGAACCCAGACCCTGCGTCAGAGTACATTTTATAAGAGAAGATCTGTGCATTAGGAGCAATTCCATCTATTCCGTTAAAGTTTTTGATATCTTTTTCAGTATCATTTCCCGCAAGAATCCCTGCAATATGCATCCCATGTGGATCAAAATAATCGCTTCCATCATCAGCTTTTTCTACAGTAATTTTACCACCATTATAATAATTGAAAGCATGAGGAATTTTATCACTCAACCAGAAATTTTTATCAGTACCTTTTAAGTCTTCTTTTTTAAATTTCATTGAGCTTTTGGCATCATCATCTATTCTCATAGCCTTATGTCTATAATCAGTCCCAGTATCGATGTTTGAAATGACCATACCTCTACCATCAAAATTTTTACCAAATGGTGCATTGATAGATTTTAGGTAATCGATTGCCTCTTCAACTCCAATTTCTTTTCTAGCATGATTCATCATAGGTTGGACTTTTTGTGATCGTTCAACCGATGAAATACCTTCTATTAGTTTAATTTTGTCCAGAGTATCTTTGGTTGTTTCAATAGCGCTACCGTTAAAAATTCTATCATAAGTATATAAAACTTTTGTATTCTTAAGATTTGATAGTTCCTTGATTGCTTTTTCTCCAGATTCTTTATCTTTAAATTCAGCAATATAGACAAGTCTATCTTCTTTTTTGGGACTTTCCGTGTCTTTACTTGCAGACGAGTCTGCATTATCTCCTTTGTATTGATTGGAATCTTCTTTTTTGATTGTTGCTTTTTCATTGTTAGTTTTATTGTCTATCACAGATTCTTTACTAACAACTTCTTTTTCCTCAATAACAGTTGTTTTCTTCTCTTCAGTATCCTTTGAAGTTTCTATAGCATTATGAATATCTTCATGTTTTTCTTTGTTTTCTTTTTGTTTATCTACTACTTTTTCTTTATCAGAGATACTTAAAGCATCTTCAGAACTAGATGTATCTGCTAAGACTACCTCATTAGGGACATATGCTGCTAAAATAACTGCAGCTGTGGTTAATGACAATACTGTACTTTTTTTCATTTTAATTCCTTACATATTTATTTAACTTCCAATAGATAGAAAACTTTAACTTTGCTAGCCTTTGTTATAAAAAGTTTTACTAAGTATTATCTAGGAAATAGAGTAGTACATTTATATATAATTGTTAGCTCTCTGAAAAATAGTATATCAATTAAAAAAATTTAAGTCAAGAAAAATTAAGGGGTATTAATTTTATTTTTAATATGTGTTAAAAAAGATATAAAAATTTCGTACTTAACTGAGATACATTATAAGCAAATTCACACCATCAAAAATAGTAGCAATCAAGTTGAAGCACTACCAGAGTTACAAAAACAGACATAATTGATGCAATAACAATGTTGTGTAACAACATAAATAACCGATAAGAACTAGGCTTAACGGTTATTATATACTTATCTAATTTTTTTCAAATCTTCAGTCATATGTTCACCTGTGACCTAGACTTTACGACTCTCTTGCTCTAGCGACTAATACTCAATAAAATCAAAGAACAAACTAGGAAGCTAGCCGCAGGTTGCTAAAAGCACTGCTTTTAGGTTGTAGATAGAACTGACGAAGTCAGTAACATATATACGGCAAGGCGAAGCTGACGTGGTTTGAAGAGATTTTCGAAGAGTATAAGCTAAATCGGCGATTACACTTACAATATAGCAATCTGAGAATAGATATCAAGAAATTTTCATCTCTATTAAAAAAAGCCTGTCCTGAGACAAGGCTTTGATAACATCTATGCTAAGAACCCGCACTTTCGTAGGCATCTAACCCCCTATCCCAAAGTCTAAGGGAAATGACAAAGAAAACAAGGGAAATCAACATCAAACCTCCGATGTTAAAAAAGACATCCTTGTCCTGCAAGAAATAACTAGCAGGATAATAGGCCGTAAAGGCAAAAGGCACGATAAAGCTAATCAACCAACGAAGGAGAGAATTGTAAATAGAAATCGGGTACTTAGCAAAATCATTAAACATATAGAAAATGTAAATCATGGCACCTGACTGCTTAGTCCAAAAAGCAATACTGGCTGTCGCGATCTTCAAGGAAGTATAAATCAAGGTCGCAAATGGTATGCAGACTAGGAAAAGTAAAAATTTTGGAAAGCTCCAGGCAATACTAGTCACTGTTGTTCCCAGTAGGATACCACCGACCAAGAGCTCACCCAAGGCATCAATCTGAAAGATCTCAACCAAGATGTGAAAGAGAGGATTGATGGGACGAGTCAGATACTTATCAAATTCTCCTTTTCGCACCAATCGTTGCCCTAGCGCCCAGAGATTATCAAAAAAGAGATGATCCAAGCCCTTGGGAATCAAAGAGAAACCATAGATAAAGGCAATTTCTTGAAAAGTCCAGCCTTCTAGGGATGGGATGTGTTGAAAGATGACATTGAGAAACAAGAGGTTCAAGCCTTGAGTTAGAAAAACTCCTAAGACACCAACCACAAAATCCACCTTGTACTCCATGATTTGCTTAATATATTGTCTGATAAAAATCAGATGCATGCGTTGATATTTTTTCATACTAACCTCCCTGAATGGTAATGAATGACTGGACTCGTTTCCAAATCAACTGAGACAAGCCCACCATCACTAAGAGCCAGAAAAACTGCAAACCGAGCGCCTGAAGAATCTGATTGGCATCGTATTTCCCAACGATAATCATGACCGGAGTGTAAATCAAGGATGAAAATGGCAGGAAGGACAGAATATTTGAAACCACCTGTGGAAAGAAAGCCAAGGGAATCAAACTTCCAGACATAAAGGCCACTATGGAAGTCTTGAGTAGATTGGAACCCCAAAGATTTTTAAACACAAAGGCAGAAAATCCAAAACAGATATTAAAGAAAAAGTTAATCAGATAGGCCAGCGTTAAGCTAAAAAGATAAAGGACCGTCAATCCTAGCACTTCTACAATACCTTGCCCAGATAAGATTTTCATCAAAACAATGACACTTAAAAATGGAAGGCCAACGCTGATAAAAATCAACCACTTAGACCCAAGCTCAGTGAAGAGATAGGAGGCCGCAAAATGCACTGGTCGCAACAAACGCATGATGATAGAGCCATCTTTGACCTCCTCCCCAATCATAAAAGAGCTATCTGACTTGGTCAACAGATTGGTCACAAAACTCATAATGATGTAGAGCGTGATATCTGCCATACTAAAGCCCTGAATCAAGGATTCTTGCGAAGAATCAAAGACAGCTTTCCAGAGATAAAAGGCCACAAAAGCACCCATGACATCGCCGATCCGATAAAGAATAAAGTTGACTCGATAGGTAATCAATTCCTGAACACCTGCATTGATAAAAGGTTTATAACGTCTCCACAATTTGATCATCCTAGAGCTCCTTTCGGTAGAAGCGACGGATAATATCCTCAATATCCGTATCCACCATCTTCAAATCGCGGATCTCAAAATCAGATAGGGTCTGCTTGATAATGTCAGCTGACTGGTAGCGAGAACTATCGAATTCAATGTTGAGACTATTTCCTTGTCTATCAATTGTCATATCCGAAAAGCCTTCATAGTGAGAGACGAGATGACTTTGACCTGGTAGCAGTTCAAAAGAAAGAGTCTTCATCTTGCCAAAGGTCTCCTTAAGCTGACTCACCGTTCCATCAAAAATCTCCTGCCCCTTATCAATCATAAAAATCCGATCACAGAGTTGCTCAATATCGCTCAAGTCGTGAGTGGTCAGGAGAATGGTTGTTTCTTCCTCCTGATTGATCTGAGTAATAGCCCGACGAATGTTATCCTTGACCGAAACGTCCAAACCAATGGTCGGCTCATCTAAAAAGAGAACCTTGGGATTGTGAAGCAAGGAAGCTGCAATGTCCGCCCGCATCCGTTGTCCCAGTGAAAGAGTTCGCACAGGATCCTTGATAAAGTCCTTCAAATCCAAGACTTCATTCAAAAAGTCCATACGCTTATGGAAGAGCGAGTCTGGCACATCGTAAATCTCCTTTAAGACCGTGTAGGTCTCTTGTAGAGCCAAATCCCACCATAGCTGGGTTCTTTGCCCAAAGACTACTCCAATATCCTTGACATAATCTTGGCGATTGTCCTGTGGAATCTTGCCGTTAATCCGACAAAAACCAGATGTCGGTTTCAAAATCCCGGTCAGCATTTTAATGGTTGTCGACTTCCCAGCACCATTTGCCCCGATGAAGCCTAAAATCTGCCCCTTTGGTACCTCAAAGGTCAAATCCTTGACCGCTTCAAAGGTCTGTTTTTCAGGATGAATAAAGGAGCGTAATGCCCCCTTCAAGCCCGGTTCCTTAACAGTCTTCACAAAATTTTTCTGAAGATGTTCTACTTCTATCATTGCCATATCTATCTCCCTATCGTAAGGAATAGCAACATTGTGTTTTTGACTACAAATATTCTAAATCCTTACTTTCTAAACCTGCTACATTTTATTATTACAGAAGGCTCTATACCAACCTATTATAGTCCAATAAAAAAAGGAATGCAAGCGTTTGCTTATTAATTATGAAATTAGAGATTTCTCTCTTAAAATAATACTTTTGAATCAGAAATTCTGGTTTAATAGTTTCTTTAAAACACCAAAAAACCTGCCATTAGGGGCAGGATACGAATTGTAAAAAGGCAAACTATTTTGATCAATATGAATCACTATTTAATCAAAGAACTAATCTTTCATAATTCTTTTCACAATCCCATTTCTATCAATTAGAAAACAATCTGGAAAGGTCATCTGCTCCCATTTTTCATAATCAAAACTGGAATCAAAATGATTGATTAAGATTCCTAGTAAATTCCCATGAGAACTCAACAAAATCGTTTTATCTGAATATCTTTTTTCCAAGTCCTCTAATAAATCTAAGATTCTCTTTAATGCTTCTCGGTTAGACTCACCTCCAATAAGAGATTTATCTGGATTTTGCCATAAATATTTAATACTGTCTTCAAACTCAGAAACTTTTATAAAGGTTGAAGATAATTTTCGCTCTCGTAACCGATTATCAAGAACTATTTTATCAAATTGAATTGGTGAGCTATTAATCGTTTCAAATGCTCGTTTATAAGGACTTGAAATAAAGTAATCTATTTTACAAGCATTTAAAAACTCCAACACTTCAAGAGAAGAAAATCCTTTTTCCGATAAAGTTCTATTAAAATCATCACTTGAAAATCTTGAATGAGCATGTCTAAGTAAAATATAAGAATTATTCATAAGTCATTCCTTTCAATTATTATCATCAGTCATAATGGATTTTTAAGGCCTCAATTATTCTCTAAAAATTCTTTTATGCGAGAAACAACCTCATGACTCTGATAATTGTATAGGTCATGTGGTACATCCATATAAATGACTTTTACATTAGACTGTTCATTAGCAAATTTCTCTGCATAATGTTGCCATTCTGATTGGCTAAAGGTCGTGCCTTCACCGTTAGAAACCAGGAGTAAGGCTGGAATTTTCGGATTGATGCTAGATGGAACTTTCTTGGCATTTTCCTTTACCAAACGGGATTCATGAAGCATGGCTTGTGACATCAACTGCTTATATGCTAGTAATTTATATTGTTGTCGTTCAGTTTCAGTCAGAGTTGGATTTTTTATATAAAAGGACTCAGGGAAATAGCGTAATAAGCCAATCTTACTGCTCCAATAAGCCACAGTAAGCAAGGCCTGATTATCCTTTAAATCCTCATAACTTGCTAGTAATGCCCAATCCAGACCAACCAAGGCTTTCACTTCATCAGGATACTTTTCCTGCCAAGCCAGACTTTCAAGACTAGCCATTGAATGAGACAGAATGATAAAAGGACCTGTTACATTTGCTTGTGATAGAGCTTGACGTGTCTCAGACAAAACTTCCATCACGTCTCTGGATTGATTACTATCCTCGCTATAACCATAGCCAGCCCGCTCCACGATGACTACCTTATATTTTTTTGATAGGGAATCTGTTAGATTCTTAAAGTCTAATATAGGTGAAGCAATTCCAGCACCTGATAGAACTACTATTGTCTCTGGACCATCCCCCTCAACGTAAACATTGATTTTGTGCCCATTAACGAGAACAGTTTTACCCATAGGAGTTAGAGAGGCTTGTTCCTTTTCTAAGCTAATACGATGAAAGATAAATGTCCCTACTAAAAACAAGATAAGGAAACTAAGAAGGACAAGGGCTGATTTTTTCAGTATTTTCATAGCATTATTGTACAAAAATTAGACTCTTTTAGCAACTTAAGTTAAAGAATTTTCTAGTATAATCTGAATATATCCAGAAACAAAAAACCCACCTTCAGAGGCGGGTTTCATTTTGTATGGTTCAGCTAGATTAAGCTTTACCTTCTGAACCGAATACGTCGATACGTTCTTCAACTGATGCTTGGATAGCTTTTACACCGTCAGCCAAGAATTTACGTGGGTCGAAGAGTTTCTTCTTGTCGTATTCTGCTTCGTTTGCTTCGTAGTCACGAGCAAATTTACGAGTTGCGTTAGCGAATGCGATTTGGCATTCAGTGTTAACGTTAACTTTAGCAACACCAAGTTTGATAGCTGCTTGGATTTGCTCATCAGGAATACCTGATCCACCGTGCAATACGATTGGGAAGCCTGGAAGAGCTTCTGTCAATTTTTGCAAGTGGTCAAGGTCAAGACCTTCCCAGTTTGCTGGGTAAGGACCGTGGATGTTTCCGATACCAGCTGCCAAGAAGTCGATACCAGTCTCAACCATTGCTTTAGCGTCTTCGATTGGAGCCAATTCACCTTTACCGATGATTCCGTCTTCTTCACCACCGATAGTACCAACTTCAGCTTCTACTGAGATACCTTTAGCGTGTGCTTTTTCAACAACTTCTTTAGCCAATTTAAGGTTTTCTTCAACTGGAAGGTGTGAACCGTCAAACATGATTGAAGTGTAACCAACTTCGATACACTCAAGTGCATCTTCGTAGTGACCGTGGTCAAGGTGGATAGCTACTGGTACAGTGATACCCATTGATTCAACAAGGTTAGCGATCAAGTTGCGAGCAACTTTGTAACCACCCATGTATTTAGCAGCACCCATTGAAGTTTGGATCAAAACTGGAGCTTTTTTAGCTTCTGCTGCGCGCAAGATAGCTTGAGTCCACTCAAGGTTGTTTGTGTTAAATCCACCAACTGCATAACCGTTGTCACGAGCTGCTTGGACAAATTTTTCTGCTGAAACGATTGCCATTTTATCAGGCCTCCTGTATATTTTTATGGGTCATCCCATTTACATTGTTCATTTTATCACTTTTTGACAAAAAAATCTAGTTTTTCCCGCAGTTTCGATTGAATTTCTTCTAGCTTCATCTATGTAAACCCTTTCTATCCCTAGTCTTGGGAGACTTTTGGAAAAGTTATGAAGAAGGTTAAACGATTATCCTCCATCTCGAAACGATAAGCTAATTTTTCATGTTCTAATAGACTCTTAACCACAAAGAGCCCCATCCCAGATCCCTTAGCCTTGCGATTAGCATTATCAGAGAAAGATTGGGCTAGTTTTTCTTGTTCCTCGGGACTGCAGCTATTTTCTATAAAGAGTTCTCCTTCTCTTTCTCCAATGCGAACTAAGCCACCCGGAACAGAGTGCTTGATAGCATTACTGATGAGGTTAGACAGAATCAATTTCATGACAGATGGGTTTAGATAGGCCTGCTGATGGGTCAAACTATTGTCTATCTGGAGGTCTCTTTCCTTGGCTAGCAAGGCATAATCCTTGACTAGACTTTGCGTCATCTGGAGCAAATCAATTTCTTCCCTATCATCTCGTAATTCTTGTACAGAAGAGAGAGAAAGTATCTGGAGAACGTGGTGATTGAGCTCATCCACAATTCCTAAGGCTACTCCCAGATAGTGGTCTCTATCCTTATAACGACCGACATTTTCTTTCATGTTTTCGATCAGGATTTTCAAACTAGCCAAGGGTGTTTTCAGTTCATGAGAAGCCCCTCGCAAAAATTCGACCTTCATCTTTTCAAGCTGGAGAATGGCTTCATTCTTGTCATGCAAGTCCGCAATAACAGTCAAAAGATGCTGGTAAAGGCTATTGATTTGTTCCTTGAGATCACCAATCTCATCCTTAGAGTCCACGCGCAATCGTACTTGGGTATCTAGTTCCATCATCCGACGGGTCACTCGCTTGATTTCCAATATCGGAGCAACAATAGTCCGAGCATAGATATAGGCCACCAAGAGGGAAATCAGAAAGGATGCCAGCAAGGTATAGGGAAGAAACTGGAGACTGATTTGCTCTGCTTCCTTTTGCAAGTCCATGGAAGCTAGAAACTGGAGAGTCATAGTACCACCGTCTTGCGTTTTCACCTCGCGCTCCTCGATAAAAAGAGAGGTGGTCTGGCGGTCTGTATCCAGAGGAAGGCTGTCCTTGACTTCTAACTTGTCCTCGGTCATCTCGCCCTTAACGGCCCCCTTGATATCACTAGTTTGGGAATACAAGTCTAACACTTGCTCGATACTCTGCCTATCCTTTCCTTCTAGTGACTGGGCAATGGCTGTCGCTTTCTGACCAATGGTTTCCTGACGATGACTCAGATAAGTCGAAGGAAAAAGAAAATAAATAGCTAAATGAAGACAAATGACTAGAACACTAAAAATCGAGAAGGTATAGATAAATATCTTTGTAAATAAGCCTGTTCGTTTCATTTTCGCTCCAATTTATAACCAACATTGCGCACAGTAAGGATGCAGTCCAGGTCTAGCTTTTTCCGCAGTTCCTTGATATAGACATCAATGACACGGTCAAAGGGAACCTCATCTGTCGCTTTCCAGACGGCATCGATTATCTGAGATCGGGTCAAGGCCCTTCCTTCATTTTTAACCAAATAATCAAGAATTTCCAGCTCTTTAGCATTGATAGCTACTTCCTCACCTGCTAGGCTGGCACTGTAGCTCTCAAAGTCCACCTTGGTATCCTTATAGGAGAAGATTCGTCCCGTATCATAATAGCGCTTGAAAATCGCATCCACCCTCACTTTTAAGAGGGAGAGGGAGAAAGGTTTTTCCAGATAGCCATCTGCCAGAGAGGCAAAAGCACTCATCTTATATTCCTCATCCTGAAAAGCTGTCAACATCAAGACAGGGACCTGACTTGATTTACGAATCTCAGCTAAGACTTCTAGGCCATTGAGCTTGGGCATTTGGATATCCAGTAAAACCAAGGCTACTTCATAGCTGGAAAATTTTTCTAAGGCTTCTTGCCCATCTGCAGCCTCAATGGTTTCATAACCACAATCCGTCAAATAATCACTGACCCCCTCACGGATCATCTCTTCATCTTCTACAATTAAAATTTTCATAGAAAAAACGTTTCACATTCCTTTAAATTTATTGTAAATCATCTCAATTTCATCCTGAAAGAAAGAGACCTTATCAAGATAAAATAGATAAAAATGCTACCTATATTATACCCCATTTAAGGGAGAATAGGTAGCATGTTTTTTATTCACTATCCAGCAGAAGCTCTTTTGGTTGTTTTCTGAGGAGATTGCTTGAAGCAAGCGCCATAACGAGAACCACTAGAACCAAGGCAAGGACAAAGACGATGATAAAGTCCGATGTCTGAATGGAAATATCTAGGCTCGACAAGGTCTTGCTAAAGCCATCTACTTCTGCACCACCACCAAGGTTAGAGGCTTGAGCAGCCTTGCTGGCTTGCTTGGCAACACCTGAAGTGACATTGGCAAGAACAGTATTTCCGATTGCACGCGCTGTGTAAGTAGCTAAGAAGTAAGCAGAAACTAGAGCAGGAATGGCAATCAAGATAGATTCAGTGATGAATTGCCCCAAGATACTTGCCTGCTTGAGACCGATAGAGAGGAGAATTCCAACTTCCTTGCGACGGGCATTGATCCAAAGGCTGAGCAAGAGGGCAAGGAGAAGGACTGAGAAGCTCAAGCTACCCCAGAAGAGGAGGTTGGCCATCTTGTACATACCAGAGATAGATTGCTCAAGAGCTGGGTAGTTAGATGAGCTCTTAACAAGTGTATAGCTCTTCCAGTTGATACCGCTGATGCCATTCAACTCTTTCATAACATCATCCAAGTTCTTGTCCGCTGTTACAAAGAAGGTTGCGTCCCCATAAATAGCTGTGTCTTCTGTATAACCATATAGTTTAGCAGCTGTATGGATGTCTGTGATGGCTGTATTTTCATAGAGTTCTTGTGAGTAGGTTACTGCTGACTTATTATGACCATCAAAGAGTCCCTTGATTGTCACTTCGACTGTTTCCTTGGCACCTTTTTCATTGTCTGCATCGTAGATATTAGAGTCTAGTTTGACCTTGTCCCCTACTTTCCAGCCGTGTTTGGCTGCCAAGTCCTTGTGCAGGAGGATCTTGTCCTTGTCGTCGTTTGTTAAGTGCTCACCTTCGACCAATTTATAAGAACCAGAGACAAACTTGTCTTCTTTGGAAGAGTCATTGACACCAGTGATCATTAAGCTGCTTCCAAAATGTTTAGCACGGTCAGGTGTCAGATTTTTCTTGGTATCTGGCGTTTCGATGAGTTCATATCCAGTCAAATCTCCGATAGCATTGATGCGTTTCACATAAGACTCAATGGCCTTGTTTTCGGTGATTTTTTTGATGTCCTCACCCTTAATATTCCCAGCACCACGTGGCGTTCCTTGATTGACGCGACGATTGATTTGCATGGAGAAGCTGTTGGTGATATTTTTAAAGGTCTCCTGAGAAGCCTTGGCAGTAGCTCCCTTGATCGACAAGCCGACCAAACTCAAGCTCGCCATGAGGAGAATAATCAGGAAGATGACAATCGATTTGAAAAACTTCCTTGTAACATAGGCAAATGCGTTGTGTAACATAGGTTCCCTTTCTAGATGTTGTTCTATTTTATAGTTCGAACAGAAAAAGCTCGTATTATTTCGTCGTATTGCGAGTTTCAGTCAGTTTCTTGTCCTTCAACTCAAGTGTAATATCTGATGCTTGTGCCACTTCTTTGCTGTGAGTTACGACGATGACACATTTACCTGTTTTCTCGGCAAGTGATTTGAGCAGTTCGACAATATCTCCAGCAGTTTTAGGGTCCAGATTTCCCGTTGGCTCATCCGCTAGAATAACTGGAGCTTCTGAGACCAAACTACGAGCAATAGCAACACGTTGTTGTTGACCACCTGATAACTGGAGAACATTCCGCTTGATCTGACTTTCATCCAAACCAAGCTCAAGAAGTGTATCCTTGCTTGCCTTTTTGTTGACCAAGCGGATATTTTCCAGTGGAGAAAGATAATCTATCAAGTTATAATTTTGAAAGACCAGGGAAATATGGTGCATACGATGGTAGGAATAGCCCTTCTTACGAATATCCTCTCCTTGGAAAAGGATAGAACCTTCAACAGGACTATCTAGACCAGCCAGTAGGGACAAGAGAGTGGATTTTCCTGCTCCTGACTCCCCAATAATACTGTAAAATTTCCCGGGTTCAAAATTATAATTGATCTGATATAGGACTGCTTCAGCAGTGTTCTTATAACGGTAGGTAACATCTTGTAATTGTAATAAAGTCATGATTTCTCCTTCTTAACTAATAGATGATAAAATTTCTTTCGGTGATTTTCTAAATAAGAATAGGAAACAAAGAGCTACAGATAAGCAACTAAGCAGAACTAGAAAAACATAGGATTCTGCAAAAGATAGGATGTTGGTTGATAGACTGCTTGCTTTGGCTAGCGTGTCTTGTAAGACTGCCTGATCTCCACTTGCTAGTAGGGTTTGGAGTAGGTAAGTTGTGATTGCGTTGCCTGCAGCAAATGCTGGAAGCAAAGCACCAATAGATACCAAAACTACCTCTAAACAGAATTGTAGGAAGATCGAGCTCTTTCCTTTTCCAAGTGCCAGTAAAATTCCCACTTCGTAGATCCTTTCTCTCAACCAGAGAGACAAGACCAAAATCAAGGCTCCAGCTCCAGCTATCAACATCCCATAAAGGAAGATGGTCAGAAAGGTTTGGAAAGTAGCAACTGAGTCTTTGATTTGTTCAAAAGCCTTGTTTTCCTTTTCGACTTGATAGCCTTGATTTTCCAAAGACAAGTTTTCCACCTGCTTCATGAGTTCGTCCATTTCCTTAGGATTTTCTACATAGAAGCGAGCTGCACTGACTAGAGATTCACCATTTCCTAAAAGACTTTGGCTACTTTCATAGTCTGTAAAGACTTGGTTTTCACTGAAGTCAGAAGACAAGCCTGTGAATTTCTCTTGCTTTTTACCAGAAAAGATGCCGACGATTTCAAACTCGACAGTTTGTCCTTTACCAGCCTCTGACTGACCAGCTTCTAAGGCAATCTTGTCATGAAGGGAAAGACTATTCTTCTTAGCCAACTCTTCGTGGATGATGATTTTCTTGGAATCCCCTTTTTGAAGGTGTCGCCCTTCTTTTAAATTGAAAGCCGAACTGGTAAAGGTCACATCCTTGGATGAATCCTCAAGAGCCGTTAAGCTAACCAAGTTCTTGTCCGCCACTGACAAATCATCACGCTCCACGCTCTGCTCGCCACTTACTGCTTCCTTGTCTTTTAGTTTTGCGACCGTCTCGAGTTCAGGAGAAACATTTTCCAGTCCCTTAATCTTGCTTACAGATGCTAGGTCTGACAACTTGAATGTCTGACCATTTTCTATCTTCTTAATAGAAAAAGAGGTATTGAGTGATTTGTAAAGATTGGTTTCAACTGTTTTGTTGGACTTCATCAGAGTCAAACAGGCTGAAATTCCAGCCAATAGAACCAATAAAATCAGAAATAAAATAAAACTTCTCAGTCGTTTTCTGCTGACATAAGCCCAAGCTCTTTGGATTGGATTCATTCGTCACCTCCATATTTGTAAGACTATTATAAAATCCAAATATGAAATGTTTATGAAATACAAAAAAAGAGCAAAAATTTTTTTGCTCTACTTTAATTAGATAAAAAAAAGCTAGCCTAAGCTAACTCTTATCCTATGCGGAGAGAGGGACTTGAACCCTCACGACCTAAAGCGGTCACAGGATCCTTAGTCCTGCGCGTCTGCCAATTCCGCCATCCCCGCGTCGATTACTTTACTAGTATATCAACTTTTGGGATCCTTGTCAACACTTTTTTTCAATTTTTTTCATTTCATCAAATAAATTACTCTGAAATTTCATTTAGATTTTCATCTACTAACTTAGCTCCAAGTGTGTTTTTGAAATGACCTAGGGCAAATTGATGATTTTCAGGCCAGATGGAAGCAACGGCTGGTTTAACAATCTCGATGTCATACCCTAGATTATAGGCATCTATAGCTGTATGCAGGACACAGATATCCGTCAAGACTCCTGTTAAGATAACTGTTGAAATTCTACGCTCTCTCAAGCGGATATCCAGGTCAGTCCCTGAAAATGCTGAGTAATGGCGTTTATCCATCCAAAAGACACGACTGTCTGAACCATGCTCTTGATAAAAGGTTCCCAAATCTCCGTATAAATTCCGTCCACTAGTCCCAATCAAATTGTGAGGAGGAAATAGTTTGCTTTCTGGATGAAAACAATCATTTTTTTCGTGAGCATCAATGGTAAAGAAGATGTAATCTCCACGTTCAAAAGCCAATCGAGTTACCTTACTAATGGCATCTGAAATTGCTTGAGCTGGAGCACCTGCTGTCAATTTTCCACTATCAGCAACAAAATCTTCTGTATAATCAATCGAAATTAAAGCCTTAGTCATTAGTAATCTCTTTTCTTCACTTCTTCAAAAATATCTGAAATCAAGACCTTAAGGTAGGTTCCCTTCATTCCAAGTGAGCGACTTTCAATAATCCCAGCAGACTCAAGTTTACGAAGGGCATTAACAATCACAGAACGGGTAATACCGATACGGTCTGCAATCACTGACGCAGTCAACTGACCTTCGTTTCCGTTTAACTCCCCTAAAATTGCTGAAACAGCACGGAGTTCTGAGTAAGAAAGGGTATTGACCGCCATGGTAACAGCAGTACGACGGCGGATATTTTTCTCATCTTCTTCACGTTGGAAGTTGAGGAGCTGAATCCCAACAACGGTACTGGCAATCTCAACAAGGATCAAGTCCTCATCTTCGAATTTCTTATCATTGCGCCAAATAATCAAAGAGCCAAGTCGAATCCCTGATACATGAATCGGTGCAATCGTTGTCAAGCCATCTGGAAAATCGGCACGACTTTCCACAGGGAAAATACTCAAATCATGATCAACTGTCAGATTGGCTTCTGTATCGTAAATCATGTTCGCACCTTGAATGTAGTCATCTGGGAAAATTTTAGTTTGGAAGAACTGCTCTACACGATCTGTATTGGTTTTGTAACGCATAAAATAGCCAAGGAGACGTCCCTTGCTATTAACGATACAGGCGTTACAGTCAATAATATCTGCCAATTGACGGGTAATCGCATTGTAGGGGAGTTCTTCCTGTAACTGCTCGTCTGAGCGCTTCAGGATAGAAGTAATTTTTCTAGTTTTTTCTAATAAATGTGCCATTTTTCACCTCGAATTTAATCGCTATCATTATAACATAAACAGCTTGAATTTTCAATTATTATCTGAAAATTGCTTATTTAATTGCAATTTGAAAAAACAAGAATATTTTTAATCAAATTGCTTCTTTTCTATTGACAAGCTCCCTATTTTTGTGTATTATAATATTACAAGAAGATAATATATATATTTATTTATCTTTCTTTTCCATTCGGTCTCCTTATATAAAAAAGCGATTCATTTTGAACCGCTTTTTCTTATTTATCGCCCTTGTTACGAATAACAAAGCCTGTTTGCTTTTCGCTTGAAGTATTGCGTGGTTTTTTATTATCCTTACGGTAACGTTTTTCCTTATCAAAACGATCATTGCCACGACTTCCTTTTTTGAAATCATCACGACGACCACCACGACGGTTGTCTCCACGGCGATTGTCACGACGGTCATCTCCACGACGACCTCCCTTACCTTTACCACCGAAGCCATTACCTGATGGTTTAAACGGTAGTGGTTTTTCACGCGCAATCTCTACCTCAGGAAGGCTATCTGGATCTTGAACAGTCAGACTCAAGATATACATTGCCAATTCTTCTGGAGTAAATTCGGCAGCCAGCTTACGAGCATCCTTACCAAATTTCTCAAAGTTGGCACGGATAGTCTCATCTGCAAAATCACGTTCGATTTTCTTGAGAGCTACGTGTTTTTTAGCTTGGAAGGCTTCTTCTGCACTTGCAGGTTTGAGACCTTTCATGCGTTTCTTAGTCAAGTTTTCGATGATTTGAAGGTAGCCCATTTCATTTGGAGCAACAAAGGTAATTGATTGACCTGATTTACCAGCACGACCTGTACGACCGATACGGTGAACATAACTTTCAGGATCTTGTGGAATATCGTAGTTATAGACATGGGTCACACCTGAAATATCCAAACCACGCGCTGCAACGTCTGTCGCAACCAAAACATCAAGATTGCCATTTTTAAAGTCACGAAGGACACGAAGACGTTTGTTTTGGTCTAGGTCTCCATGAATTCCTTCTGCACGGAAGCCACGGATTTTCAAACCACGAGTCAATTCATCTACACGGCGTTTTGTACGACCAAATACGATAGCAAGTTCTGGTTGTTCCACATCCATGAGACGAGTCATGGTGTCAAATTTTTCTTGTTCTTTGACTCGGATATAGTATTGGTCAACCAATTCTGTTGTCAATTCCTTGGCAGCAATTTTCACATGCTCAGGTTCTTTCATAAACTGAACACCGATACGTTTGATAGCATCTGGCATAGTTGCTGAGAAAAGAAGAGTTTGACGGCTTTCAGGGACACGGGAGATGATAGCTTCGATGTCTTCTAAGAAGCCCATGTTGAGCATTTCATCCGCTTCGTCAAGGATAAGAGTTTCAATATCTTGTAATTTCAAGGCCTTGCGTTTAATCAAGTCCAAGAGACGACCTGGAGTTCCCACCACGATATGGGCACCAGATTTAATAGCCTTAATTTGTTTTTCAATGCTTGATCCGCCATATACTGAGCGGACTTTGACTCCCTTACTACGACCAAATCGGAAGAGTTCTTCTTGACTTTGGACAGCAAGTTCACGTGTTGGAGCGATAACCAAAGCTTGGATGGTCGCTTCTTCTGTACGGATTTTTTCAAGGGTAGGCAAACCAAAGGCTGCAGTTTTTCCTGTACCAGTCTGAGCTTGACCGATAACGTCCTTGCCTTCAAGGGCCAAGGGAATAGTTTGTTCTTGGATCGGACTGGCTTCTACAAAACCAGCTTTTTCAATCTCTGCTAGCAAATCAGCAGACAAGTTTAATTCATTAAATTTCACGTTATTCTTCTTTCTAAAGGTGGTGCGAAGCCACCCTATAGGGCTTAGTCTATACTTTTCTTTTTATGACGTATTTTCATATACTGGATATAAAATCGTGTTGCTTCTTTTCCACAAAAGAAAAGTACTGTTTTCTTTGCAACTTATCTAGTATAACACAAGAGAGAAGCAAAAGATAGCCTAATCCATCGATAAAGTCATGTAAACGATTTTTCTGAGAAAATAAAGTTAAACTTTCCACTATTTCATAAACTTTTTTAAAGCGTAGCAGAATTGTGCAAAAGTTTTTTTCTTGTGCTAGAATGAAATTCGAATAGGAGGAACTCTAAATGTTAACTTATGATTTAATCGTTATCGGATTTGGTAAAGCTGGTAAAACACTAGCAGGTAAATTGGCTTCAGCTGGTAAAAAAGTTGCCCTCGTTGAACGTAGCAAAGCTATGTACGGTGGAACTTGTATCAACATTGGTTGTATCCCAACTAAGACTTTGCTGGTTGCTGCTGAGAAAGACTTGTCTTTTGAAGAAGTGATTGCTACCAAAAACACTATCACTAGTCGCCTCAACGGTAAAAACTATGCGACTGTTGCTGGTACAGGCGTCGATATCTTTGATGCGGAAGCTCACTTCCTTTCAAATAAAGTCATCGAAATCCAAGCTGGTGATGAAAAGAAAGAACTGACTGCTGAAACAATCGTCATCAACACTGGTGCTGTTTCAAACGTCTTGCCAATCCCTGGACTTGCTACAAGCAAAAACGTCTTTGACTCAACAGGTATCCAAAACTTGGACAAATTACCTGAAAAACTTGGAGTCCTTGGTGGTGGAAATATCGGTCTTGAATTTGCAGGTCTTTACAACAAACTTGGAAGCAAGGTTACAGTTCTAGATGCCTTGGATACTTTCCTTCCTCGTGCAGAACCTTCAATCGCTGCTCTTGCTAAACAATACATGGAAGAAGACGGTATTGAATTACTTCAAAACATCCGTACTACTGAAATCAAAAACGACGGTGACCAAGTGCTTGTCGTAACTGAAAACGAAACTTACCGTTTCGATGCCCTTCTCTACGCAACTGGACGCAAACCAAATGTAGAACCACTTCAACTTGAAAATACAGATATTGAACTAACTGAACGTGGCGCTATTAAAGTAGACAAACATTGTCAAACAAACGTTCCTGGTGTCTTTGCAGTTGGAGATGTCAACGGTGGCCTTCAATTTACTTACATTTCACTTGATGACTTCCGTGTTGTTTACAGCTACCTTGCTGGAGATGGCAGCTACACACTTGAAGACCGTCTCAATGTACCAAATACTATGTTCATCACACCTGCCCTTTCACAAGTTGGTTTGACTGAAAGCCAAGCAGCTGATTTGAAACTTCCATACGCAGTGAAAGAAATTCCTGTTGCAGCAATGCCTCGTGGTCACGTAAATGGAGACCTTCGCGGAGCTTTCAAAGCTGTTGTTAATACTGAAACAAAAGAAATTCTTGGAGCAAGCATCTTCTCAGAAGGTTCTCAAGAAATCATCAACATCATCACTATTGCTATGGACAACAAGATTCCTTACACTTACTTCACAAAACAAATCTTCACTCACCCAACCTTGGCTGAGAACTTGAATGACTTGTTTGCGATTTAAGTTGAGATTTAATCGTATCGAACAGCCCTCTGAGGGCTGTTTTCATTTCTGCGAAATCTCATACTCTTCGAAAATCAAATTCAAACCACGTCAGCTTTATCTGCAACCTCAAAGCGGTGCTTTGAGCAACCTGCGGCTAGCTTCCTAGTTTGCTCTTTGATTTTCATTGAGTATCAAATCTGTCTTTTCCCTCTTTTATGATATAATAGAACCATGAAATTAAAAACTACTTTGGGCCTTCTTGCTGGGCGTTCTTCCCACTTCGTTTTAAGTCATCTTGGCCGTGGAAGTACGCTTCCAGGAAAACTTGCCCTTCAATTTGATAAAGATATTTTACAAAACCTAGCTAAGAACTATGAGATTGTCGTAGTCACTGGAACCAACGGAAAAACCCTGACAACTGCCCTCACTGTCGGCATTTTAAAAGAGATTTATGGTCAGGTTCTTACCAACCCAAGCGGTGCCAACATGATTACAGGGATTGCGACAACCTTCTTAACAGCCAAATCTTCTAAAACTGGGAAAAATATTGCCGTTCTAGAAATCGATGAAGCCAGTCTATCTCATATCTGTGACTATATCCAGCCAAGCCTTTTTGTCATCACGAATATCTTCCGTGACCAGATGGACCGCTATGGTGAGATTTACACGACTTATAACATGATTTTGGATGCCATTCGTAAGGTGCCTACGGCTACTGTTCTCCTCAATGGTGACAGTCCACTTTTCTACAAGCCAGCTATTCCAAACCCAGTACAGTATTTTGGTTTTGACTTGGAAAAAGGTCCAGCAAAGCTTGCTCACTACAATACCGAAGGGATTCTCTGCCCTGACTGTCAAGGCATCCTCAAATATGAGCACAATACCTATGCCAACTTGGGTGCCTATATCTGTGAAGACTGTGGATGTAAACGTCCTGATCTCGACTATCGCTTAACAGAATTGGTTGAGTTAACCAACAATCGCTCTCGCTTTGTCATTGACGGACAAGAATACGGTATTCAAATCGGTGGTCTCTACAATATCTACAACGCCCTAGCTGCGGTTGCTATCGCCCGTTTCCTTGGTGCAGATTCACAACTCATCAAGCAGGGATTTGATAAGAGTCGTGCTGTCTTTGGACGCCAAGAAACCTTCCATATAGGTGACAAGGAATGTACCCTTGTCTTGATTAAAAATCCAGTCGGTGCAACTCAAGCTATCGAGATGATTAAACTAGCACCTTATCCATTTAGTCTATCTGTTCTTCTTAATGCCAACTATGCTGATGGGATTGATACTAGCTGGATTTGGGATGCGGACTTTGAACAAATCACTGACATGGACATTCCTGAAATCAACGCTGGTGGTGTTCGCCATTCTGAAATTGCACGTCGTCTCCGAGTGACAGGCTATCCAGCTGATAAAATCACTGAAACAAGCAATCTGGAACAAGTTCTTAAGACAATTGAAAACCAAGACTGCAAGCATGCCTATATCCTGGCTACCTATACTGCTATGCTGGAATTCCGTGAACTGCTGGCTAATCGTCAGATTGTTAGAAAGGAGATGAACTAATGGTTTATACTTCACTTTCCTCAAAAGCTGGCAATTACCCTTATCAGCTCAACATTGCCCACCTCTACGGAAACCTCATGAATACCTACGGGGACAATGGAAACATCCTCATGCTCAAGTACGTGGCTGAAAAACTGGGAGCCCATGTGACGGTTGACATCGTTTCTCTCCATGATAACTTTGATGAAAATCACTACGACATCGCCTTTTTCGGTGGTGGTCAAGACTTTGAACAGAGTATCATTGCAGACGACCTACCTGCTAAAAAAGAGAGCATTGACAACTACATCCAAAACGACGGTGTGGTCCTCGCTATCTGCGGTGGTTTCCAACTATTGGGTCAATATTATATTGAAGCTTCAGGGAGACGTATCGAAGGGCTAGGTGTCATGGGCCACTACACGCTCAACCAGACCAATAACCGTTTTATCGGGGACATCAAGATTCATAATGAAGATTTCGATGAAACCTACTATGGCTTTGAAAATCACCAGGGCCGTACCTTCCTCTCGGATGACCAAAAACCACTGGGACAGGTTGTCTATGGAAATGGAAACAATGAAGAAAAAATCGGTGAAGGCGTTCATTATAAAAATGTCTTTGGTTCCTACTTCCACGGACCTATCCTCTCTCGTAATGCCAATCTGGCCTATCGCCTAGTCACTACTGCCCTCAAGAAGAAATATGGTCAGGACATCCAACTCCCTGCCTATGAAGACATTCTCAGCCAAGAAATCGCTGAAGAATACAGCGACGTCAAAAGCAAGGCTGACTTTTCTTAAACAAGGTAAAACTATATCAAAGAACTCCGTTATCTTGTCGGAGTTCTTTTTGACTTTTCTTTTACCCTTCTCCCTTGCATTTTCTCTCATTTTTTGCCAAAATAGAGGGGTAGAAAGAAGGTAGCATATGTCTAAATTACAACAAATCGTAACATATCTTGAATCAGAAAAACTAGACGTCGCTGTCGTATCTGACCCCGTCACAATCAATTACCTCACTGGCTTTTACAGTGATCCCCATGAACGCCAAATGTTCCTTTTTGTCCTAGCAAATCAGGAACCTCTCCTCTTTGTCCCAGCCCTTGAAGTAGAACGTGCTACTAGCACTGTTTCCTTCCCAGTTGTGGGCTATGTGGATTCTGAAAATCCATGGCAAAAAATGAAACATGCTCTTCCTCAACTTGACTTCAAACGTGTCGCTGTTGAGTTTGACAATCTTATCTTGACCAAATATCATGGTTTAAAAACCGTTTTTGAAACTGCTGAGTTTGAAAACCTCACACCTCGTATCCAACGCATGCGCCTCATCAAATCAGCTGACGAAGTGCAAAAAATGATGGTTGCAGGTCTCTATGCGGACAAGGCTGTTAAAGTGGGGTTTGACAATATTTCTCTTGATAAGACGGAGACAGATATCATCGCTCAAATCGACTTTGCCATGAAACGTGAAGGCTATGAAATGAGTTTTGATACCATGGTCTTGACTGGTGATAATGCTGCAAATCCACACGGTATTCCAGCAGCTAATAAGGTTGAAAATGATGCTCTTCTCCTCTTTGACCTCGGTGTTCTGGTCAACGGCTATGCGTCAGATATGACTCGTACAGTCGCTGTTGGTAAACCTGACCAATTCAAGAAAGACATTTATAACTTGACTCTTGAAGCCCAACAAGCTGCTCTTGACTTTATCAAGCCAGGTGTGACTGCCCATGAAGTGGACCGCGCTGCCCGTGAAGTCATCGAAAAAGCTGGTTACGGTGAGTACTTCAACCACCGTCTTGGTCATGGTATCGGTATGGATGTCCACGAATTCCCATCCATCATGGAAGGAAACGACATGGTCATCGAAGAAGGCATGTGCTTCTCTGTTGAACCAGGTATCTATATCCCTGGTAAAGTCGGTGTTCGTATTGAAGACTGTGGTGTTGTTACCAAGGATGGCTTTGACCTCTTTACAAGCACCAGCAAAGGCTTGCTTTATTTTGATTAATGGTATTATTTTATGTTAAATGATCTCTTTAAATTTGTAGATAATGTTACTAGTGAAACTTCTAAAGTCGTAAATGATATTGTTAATGAATCTTCAAAGGTTGTAAATAATATTGCAAATGAATCCTCAAAAGTTGTAAATGATATTGCAAATGAGACTGCAAAAGCCGTGAAAGTAGTTGTAGATGAAACTTCTAAAATAACTACCAATACTGTAGATGGAGCTGTTTGCATTGCCAATAATACTATAACAGGAATTTCTAATTTTATAAGTGTACCTGGTAAAGTTGTAAATTTAGTTTTTGAAATACACTCATGGAATAATCAGGAGCGTCTTGAAAAGAAACAAGATGAAGAACGTAGGCAATCTTTATCCATTCAATTCCCTGAATTCTTAAATCAAGAAGAGTTTAATAGAATAATTCATGAAGAAGCTAATCAAATTATTCGAATTAAAAAAATAGAAATTAATCAAGCTTTAATTAATTTTGAGGTGTATTCAATTAGTAGGATTTCAACTTGGTTTTTTACTTTAGATTATAATGATTATGGCAGTTTAACGGGGAAAGTTAGAATTTCCAGAGATAATACTGACTCAAGTATCCCTAAAAATATTAGTTTGCGAATTTCTGAGCGACTTAATGCCATTTTAAAAAATCAGTATATCCTTTCACCTGACGATTATGATATTTTACTTACAAAAGAACCTACAGACGTAAAAGAGATTTTTGAAAATTTTGGATTTCATAATGTAACATTACTTGAAGAAAGATATGAAAAATTACCTCATTTTATTAAGAATTACAAAATACATAGCATTACAATAGGAAATTGCAAATATTTTGATAAAGATTCCTATTTTGATAGTAATTCTTCTGTTGTGATTTCCTATTATCTACAAGAAAACCAATAATAAAAACGTAAAGTTAGCAGAAAAATCATTACTACTAACTTTACGTTTTTTAATCTTTACTTAATCTTCTTGATACTTTGACTAAGAATAAATCCTACAATCATCCCTACCATATTTTGCATGAAATTTGGTAGAATTTCTGGTAGGGCTGCTGCCCAGCCATTCATCAAAGTAGAACCCAAGGCGTAACCCCCTACCATGGCAATCGTTGCTAAGACAAGGCCTAACCACTGAGTTTTTCCTTTAAATCCTGCGAAAAATCCCTGCAAGCCATGGTTAACCAAGCTAAAGAACATCCACTGAGGATAGCCTGATAAGAGGTCAATCAAGAAACCTGCTAGTCCTCCTACTACAGCCCCTTCACGACTACCAAAGTAGAAGGCCGTAAAGAAGACACCCGCATCTAAAAGAGTTAGAATGCCTGTCGGTGTTGGAATTTTTAAGAAATAACCTAGAACCACAGAGAGGGCGGTTAATAGGGATACAAGGGCGATTTTAGTTGTTTTGGTTTGCTTCATATTGTCTTACTCCATACTGATCTGCTTGTGCAATAGAACGATAAACGAAAGCCTTAGAGCTTTCTACTGCTAGTAAAAGTTCATCACCTTTGACTAGGTGACTGGCAATGCTAGAGGCAAAGGTACAACCTGCACCAGCATTTTGCCCTTGAATGACGGGATTTTCTAGGACTGTAAATGTTTGTCCGTCATAAAAGACATCCATAGCCTTGTCCTGACTAAGGCGATTACCTCCCTTGATAATGACTGCTGGCGCTCCTAATTCATGCAATTTCTGCGCTGCAGTTTTCATATCTTCAAGGGTTTTAATCTCTTGATCTGCTAGTAATTCTGCTTCAGGAAGATTAGGAGTAATCACACTGACATGAGGGAAAAAGCGAATCAACTCTTGGCAGAGTTCACTTACAGCTACGTCGTGTGTTTCCTTGCAGACCAAGACAGGGTCCAATACCACAGGCACTCCTGGGCGTTGTTTGATAAAGTCCAAAGCCTTCTCAGCTACGCTGACAGTTGGTAGAAGACCAATCTTAATTCCCCCAAACTCTACATCACGCAAGCTATCTAATTCATGTTGAAAAATGGTATCGTCAGTTGGAAAGACTTCAAATCCTTTTTCTGTCAAGGCTGTCAAACAAGTCACTGCTACAAAGCCATGCAAGCCGTTCAAAGTATAGGTAGCCAAATCCGCGGACAAACCACCACCACTAAAAATATCGTTTCCAGAAAGTGCTAAAATACGATTATTCTTCATAACGAATCTCCTTTAAATATAAACCATTTGGTGCTGCAGTGGGACCTGCAAGCTGCCTGTCCTTTTTCTCCAAGATGAGGTCAATCTGCTCTACTGGCATGCGGTTATTGCCGATTTTGAGCAGTGTCCCCACCATATTGCGAATCTGCTTATACAAGAAACCATTTCCTGAAAAGGTAAAAGTCAAAAACTGGCCTGTCTCATCAACCCTAAGACTAGCTTCTGTAATAGTACGAACCTTGTCCTCTACACTAGTCCCAGAGGCTGTAAAACCGGTAAAATCATGTGTTCCCTCTAGCTTTTTGATTGCAATCTGCATGCGTTCCACATCGAGTGGATAGGGAAAGTGAGTGGCATAGTGACGGCGCATAGGATTCTTGGGACGGCCCCTATCCACGATAAACTCATAGGTCTTACTGTGCTTGGCATAACGGCAATGAAAATCATCCGCCACAAGCTCAATCGAAATCACATCAATATCTTCAGGGGACTGAGTGTCTAGAGCAAAACGGAGCTTCTCCTCATCCATTTGATAAGGCAGGTCAAAATGAATAACCTGTCCCAAGGCATGAACCCCACTATCTGTCCTACCAGCACCGTGAACAGTAATGGCTTGCCCCTTATTTAACCTGGTCAAGGTTTTTTCTATTTCTTCCTGAACGCTACGCGCATGGGGCTGGCGTTGAAAGCCCGCAAAGGCGTAACCATCATAGGAAATAGTTGCTTTATATCTCGTCATAACTTCTATTTTATCAAGAAAATAATCTGAAAACAAGGTTCAAAAACAAATATTGTCTGGGTGCAAAATTCACAAAAAGAAAAACTTAGGAAACCAATCCTAAGCTCTCTTTTGAAGTAAGTACATGACAAAGATAGAGGTTACAATCAACCACCCTCCTAAGATACTAAAGACCAACATACCATTGTGACTTAGTAAGCCAATCGCACCTAGAACGAATGGAGTCGTAAAAGCTCCGAAACTACAGCCTAATACAGCAAATGAAGTTGCTTGATTGAGGAGTTTAGCTGGAATTCGTTCAGAGACCAGTTGAAAGACCGTCGTCAAGGCTACACTGTAGGCAAAACCAGCCAGAATACTCCCTGCCACTACCACCCACAAGGATGGAGACAAGGCAATCACAATTTGCCCTAAGCCGAAGGTAATACCAGACCAGAGGAGCAATTTTTCCTTAAAGATAGAAATCAAGAAAGAAAAACTCACCCCAGCCACAATCCCAATCAACTGCATGATACTAAGAACAAAACTAGATAACTGGGCATCTCCAAGTCCTCTTTCCACCATCAAACTTGGAATACGGATGGTAATAGCTGTATTGGTACAAACTACAACTGCCGCTTCAATAGCTAGGGTAAAAATCAAGCCTTTCATTTCTCGAGTTAAGCGACTTACTTCCTTCGCTTTTTTCTTGACTTCTTTCTTTTCCTTTCCATAAGGGACAAAGAGCAGATAAAGGGTCAGTACCAAAAATCCAGCACTATAGGCTAGGAAGGTAGCTGTCCAACCGAAGGCCAACAATTGGCCGACTGCCAAGGTAATGAGAGAAGCCCCAACGACCTCTGCAGAACCGCGTAGCCCTAACATCTGAATTCGCGTTTTTCCTTGATAGCGTTCACTGATAATGGAAATGGCCTTGGCATTAATCATCCCAACACCCAAACCAAAAAGAATCCGTGTTCCAAAAACAAAGGGGTAGGCTTGATACCAGAAAGGTGCGATTCCACTAAGAGATAATATTAGCAAGCCCAAACTAATCTGTAATCGCTCAGGAAATATTTTTTCTAAGAAACCATTTAGTAATAACATAATCATGATTCCAAAGGAAGGCAAGCTCGCCAAGAGCTCAATTTGTTCCTTAGGATAACCTTGATAATAGTCAAACATGGCTGGCAGAGCACTCGAGATGGAAAAGGATGTAATCAAAACGAGGGAGAGAGCCAAAATACTGGCCCGTTCTAAAAATTGTTTCATGAAATCTCTTTCTATATTTCTCTTAATCTTCTACTTTTTTGATAGTTATCAAACAGGCAAGAAAAGAAAAAGCCTCTTGGGTGTATAGACTCCTTCTTAAACTCGAAAATGAATCTCTTGTGTCTTATACTCAATGAAAATCAAAAAGCAAACTAGGAAGCTAGCCGCAGGTTGCTCAAAGCAGTGTTTTGAGGTTGCAGATGGAAACTGACGTGGTTTGAAGAGATTTTCGAAGAGTATTAGGATGACTTTCTCTTGATTTGCTTAATAAAGTAGAAGATAAATCCTGCCACCATATAGGCAACAAAGATAATCAGACACCACTTGAACACGACATCCCACCCCTTGTTCACATTCAAAAAGAAGTAAGGGAAGGGACTGACCTTAGAATTAGGAATTTCTAGTTTCAGTACCAAGCCATTAAAAAGAGCAAAAATCATATAAAGCAAGGGTAAAATCGTCCACACAACTGGATCCCAAATCTTGTATTGACCCTGTTTGTCAAAAAAGAGGGTATCTGCTAAAAACCAGAGGGGAACGATATAGTGGCAAAGGAAATTTTCCAGAGTATAGAAATTAGTCGCAATGGGCGCTAAAAGGAAATGGTAAATCACACAGGTAATCATGATACTCATGGTGACCCCACCTTTTAAGCGCAGGAGACTTGGCCTTTGCCAGTTTTCACCTAAACGGCTCATAACCTTTAGTAGATAGAGCGTAAAAATCGCTACTAAGAGGTTGGACAGAACCGTGTAATAGAGAAGCATCCCAAATCCACCATGCTTGGCGATTTCAAGATAAACTCCCGTAAAAGCCGCTAGAAACAAGAAGATACGGCTATAAAATGTAAGTTTGTAGTTTTTTGACATGCTTAAATTTTCTTCACAAACTCTGATTTGAGTTTCATGGCACCGAAGCCATCAATCTTACAGTCGATATTGTGGTCGCCTTCTACGATGCGGATATTTTTCACGCGCGTCCCTTGTTTCAAATCTTTTGGCGCACCTTTTACTTTCAAGTCCTTGATGAGGGTTACTGTATCACCGTCAGCCAATTTATTCCCGTTGGCATCGATAGCAACAAGGCCCTCTTCTACATCTGCAACTTCAGCAGGATTCCACTCATGAGCACACTCTGGGCAAACCAGTAGGGCACCGTCTTCGTAGACATACTCTGAATTACATTTTGGGCAATTTGGTAGGTTGTTCATGGTTTCTCCTTATCATCATTCACTATTCTTTGAAAATCAAAATTTCTCGAACAGCAACTATTATACCTTAAAATCAGCATTTTGACAAATGAGTCGCCGGAGAAGCAAAGAAAAAATCATGTAACTTTGTCTGCTACATGATTTTTAAAAGATAGTTTATCATGAGTAGTGATACAGAAACTCATGATAGAAAGGGATGCATTTATCTTACAAACCAGGTGCTTGTCCAAGTTCTGCCGCAAGCATCCAAACCGTTTTCTCAAGTTCAGCTTTAGCACCAACAAAGATATCGTTTGTCACATCATCACCTTCTTCATCAGTAACATCCAAAGCTTTTTGGAACAGAGTGATGAGATAACGATAAACATCTAGGACACGTTCCAAGCTTTCTTCAACACTACGGAATTCTCCTTCTTCTTCTTCGATTTCACTATGTTGAAGGAATTCTGTCAAAGTAGAGAATGGGCTTCCCCCAAGTGTAATCAAGCGTTCGCTGATTTCGTCAAGATAGCCATCAAGGCTGTCCATGTATTCATCCATTTTTGGATGCCATACAAGGAAACCACGACCACGCATGTACCAGTGCACTTGGTGCAAGGCAACGTGGGCTACGTATAAATCAGCAACAGCTTGGTTCAAGACTTCCTTTGTTTTTGCCAATGCTACTGGCGCTGCTTTTGTCAATGATGTTACGTCTTTTACTGCTTCTTTTTTCAATTCTACCATTTTATTTTACCTCATTCATTATTATTTGTAACCACTTCTTAGTGTTTACTCCCTTAGTATACTACTAATGAAAACCAATAGCAAGCCAAATGACTCACATGAGAAAAGTTGCAATAGACTGATAATTTAAGAAAAGTTTAGTTAGTTCTGATTAGCTCACTTTATCAGATTTACTTGAAAATTGGCTATGGTAAAGATCATAATAAAAGCCTTTTGCTTAGAGTGAGCTTTCGCAATTTCTCTGCTCAATAATCTGTCCATCCTTAAGAACAAGAATCTTATTTACTTCTTGAATGTTCTAGAGACAGTGTGCGATGATAAAGATGGTTCTTCCTTTCATCAAGCGTTTCATAGCTTTTTGAATTAAAAGCTCCAAACGGGTATCAACAGAGGAAGTCGCTTCATCAAAAATGAGAATTTTAAAATTGGTTAGAGAGCACGCGCGACGGTCAACAGTTGTTTTTGCCCGAGGGAAATATTGCTGGAGTATTGGTCCATATCCATGTTATAACCACCAGGAAGAGTTCGAATAAAATGGTCTACATTTGCTGCTTTGGCAGCTTCTATTATTTCCTCGTCACTGGCGTCAAGATTTCCAAAACGTAGGTTTTCTTTGATCGTACCTTCATAAAGCCAAGCATCCTGTAAGACAATCCCAAACTGACGGCGGTACTCTTGGCGTGACAATTTGCGAATATTCTACCCGTCAACCAAGATAGAACCTGCTCTAACATCGTAAAAACGTATGAGTAGATTGATCAAGTTTGTCTTACTAGCTCCTGTAGGAAAAACTTCCTATTTCACAAGAACTCTCTAAATAAAAATAAGACAGGCAGTCAAAGTCACCTAGTACTTTTGACTGTCTGTCTGGAATAACTTAGATTATTTTACAAAGTCAAGCAATGCCAAGAAGCTTTCTGCTTCAAGTGACGCACCACCTACAAGGGCACCGTCAACGTCTGGGCAAGCCATGTATGAAGCAACGTTTTCAGGTTTAACAGAACCACCGTATTGAACACGAACTTTGTCTGCAACTTCTTGACCGAAGTCAGCAGCTACAACGTCACGAACAACTTTACACATTTTTTGTGCGTCGTCTTGTGAAGCTGATTTACCAGTACCGATAGCCCAGATTGGCTCGTAAGCGATAACTGAGGCAGCAACTTGTTCAGCAGTCAATCCAGCCAATGCAGCAGATACTTGAGCACCTACAAACTCAGCAGCTTTACCAGCTTCGTAAGTTTCAAGTGACTCACCACAACAGATGATTGGAAGCATACCATTTGCAAAGATTGCTTTTGCTTTTTTGTTGATATCTTCGTCAGTTTCATGGAAGTAGTCACGGCGTTCTGAGTGACCGATAACAACGTAATCAGTACCGATTTCTTTCAAAACTTGTGGGCTAGTTTCACCAGTAAAAGCACCTGCATTTTCAAAGTAGCAGTTTTGAGCAGCAACTTTAAGGTTTGAACCTTTTGCAGCAGCAAGAACAGCTGTCAAATCAAGAGCTGGAGCAGCGATACCTGCTTCAACAAGATCTGATGAAGGAAGTTTTGACGCAACTGCTTCAACGAATGCTTTAGCTTCTTCTGGATTTTTGTTCATTTTCCAGTTACCAGCGATAAATGGTTTACGTGACATTTCACATACCTCTTTTTTCAATTTATTTTCTATTTATTTTATCACAATTATACACAGCTTGCAAATCTTACTCGGATTTCAAGCATGCTTACCTGGATTAATCCTTCCATAGATCCATGGCATTTCTAAAATCTGCAGATACCTGTGTCAACTGAGGATTGCTTGCTTCTCTCTCTGCCCGTTTAGCCTCGATTTGAGCCACACTTTTGATACCTTCATGGCGCCAATTTCTCAAAATCGCCTGAATGTACTTCCAGTTTGGTTTGCCATTCAAAACCGCTTCACGAAGAGCTTCCTTAATCAAGTCAGCACTGGTTCCATCTTCCTTTAGTGTCTTGGTCAAATCCTCAATCTCAAAAGGAGTCAATAAGCGCCCTAACTCCTGCTGGAAAGTTTCCACCAAATCCTTAAGCTGGTTTTGGGGTGTCAGCTGGTCTGAACTTGAATGAACTGCTCCAAGCAGGTCATCCAAACGTTCTAATGCCAAACTAGCATCAAAAAGCAATTCGATTTCACCATTTAATTCGATGGTTCGATACTGAAGCAGTCCCCTCTCCGTCAGATTGGAAATGGCCTGATTGACATCCGAAATCTCCTTGCCAATCCTTTCAGCAATCTGGCTTGGCGACATTTCATCCAAGCCTGTCGTATTTTGCAAATAGAAAAATTGCCAGACCAGAAAATCGTCGCTGGAAGGAAAGAGTTCCTTAAAATGCAAGAGCAGGGCACTTGGTAAAACCAAGTTCCCTGATTTAAAAGCGTCTAAATATGTCATAATTCCTCTTATAAATACCCAAATGCAGATGCATCATCTTCTATTTTTCTCCAGTCAAAAGGCGTCTCCTGATAGACCGCATAATTCACCCAGTTACTGAAAAAGAGGGCTGCTGATGAAGACCAACAAAGACAAGGTGTCTGGTTGACATCATCATCCTTAAAGTAATTTTCTGGAATATGTGGGTCTAAACCTGCATCACGGTCCCTAAAATACTCTTTTGCCAAGGTATCACGGTCATATTCCAAATGCCCAAAACTATAAATTTCTCGCAAATCACGACTGGCCAAAATAGAAACTCCAACCTGAGGTCCTTCTGATAAAATTTCAAGATTGGTTTTGTTTAAGATTTCTTCCTTAGAAATCTCCGTGTGCCGAGAATGAGGGGATACATAGCTATCGTCAAAGCCTCTAAAGAGAAGATGACCTTCCTTTAAAGTATCCTGAGGATAAATACCTGATAACTTACTGTCCATCTGGTATTTTTCCACCCCATAGCGCAAATAAAGACCAGCCTGAGCCCCCCAACAGATATGAAGGGTCGAATAGACATGGGTCTTGGACCACTCGATTACCTGACTGAATTCCTCCCAATAGTCCACTTCCTCAAATGGTAAATGCTCAACTGGAGCACCTGTGATAATCATCCCATCAAAATACTCATCCTTGACTTCAGGAAAAGTTTTATAAAAGGTCTCCATGTGCTCTGAACGAGTTGTTTTAGAACGGTGACTCTCCATATAGAGAAAATCAATATCCAGTTGCAGGGGCGTATTAGCCAAGTGGCGCAACAATTGAGTCTCTGTGACCATTTTTTGTGGCATGAGATTTAAAATTAAAATCTTCAAGGGACGGATATCTTGGTGGGCCGCACGTTGATCATCCATGACAAAGATATTCTCTGTCCGTAAAATCTCAACAGCTGGCAATTTTTTATCAATTCGAATCGGCATAACCCTCTCCTAACTGTACTCTTTCAGGAATCATTGCATATGTTTGAAACTCTTCGAAAATCAAATTCAAACCGCGTCAACGTTGCCTTGCCGTACTCAAGTACAGCCTACGGCTAGTTTCCTAGTTTGCTCTTTGATTTTCATTGAGTATGAAACTAAATCTCAAACACTTAGTCCTTTTATTATACTGCAAGAAGATATAGTTTTCAATTATACTTTTTCTCTAACTAGCTATAGTCTATTTTTATATCCTAATGTAGAGAAAACAGCCCTAGGGACTGTTTTTCATTAATAATGCATAAGAACTTTGTAATCGTAGTCACCGATTTTTTCACGGCCGTTCAATTCATCCAATTCAACAAGGAAGGCACAACCTGCTACAACACCACCAAGTTTTTCAATCATCTCGATGGTTGCCTTAACAGTTCCACCTGTTGCCAAGAGGTCATCCACAATAAGAACACGTTGACCTGGCTTGATGGCATCAGCATGCATAGTCAAGGTATCAACACCGTATTCTTTTTCGTAGTCAGCAGAAATAACTTCGCGTGGCAATTTACCTGGTTTACGAACAGGTGCAAAACCAATTCCCAACTCAAAGGCAACTGGACAGCCCACGATAAAACCACGAGCTTCAGGACCTACAATCATGTCAATTTTCTTGTCAGTCGCATACTGAACAATTTCACGAACAGCATAGCTGTAAGCATTCCCATCAGCCATCAAAGGACTGATATCACGGAAGGTAATGCCTTCCTTAGGATAATTTTCAATTGTTGCAATGTAATCTTTTAAATTCATCTTTTTCTTTCTTTCAAAGTTTTTACTCTCTATTATAGCATATTTTTTAAGAAAGAAAAAAGGAAAAGTTAACTTCAATAATTATCTAACGATTTGACGATTTATGACTAGCCATAGCAATAAAGCCCAAGTTCTTTTTATTCTTATTAAACATTTTATACATAGTTAAAAACTGCTTTCTATTCTCCTTTTTACAAGCATTTACACAAATTTTCAACGTTCCTAGCCAACCTTCGTCATAAATCATACCTGAAAATTTCATTAAGGTCATTTCACCAGTCAATACTTTCACATCACGATAGCCTGATTCTATCATCACCTGTTCCCAACCATCTTGAGTTAAAGGGCCTACATTTACATGAATTGCTTGTGACAGTTCCTGTCTGACAGACTCTTTAGCTTCCTTAAGAAGCACATCATGTGTCAAAAGAAGACCTTCAGGTTTTAAAACCCTTAGATATTCCATTACACATTTTTTCTTAGCTTGATCGGCTTGCATAGTCAGCATAGCTTCATTTATAACAATATCAAAACTAGCATCTTCATAAGGAAGTTTCATTGCATTAGCTCTTTCAAAACTGATTAAATGAGCAACACCTGCCGTTTCAGCAGATTTTTTAGCCACTTCTAAGGCTTGTCCATCCATATCAACAGCAGTTATCTTACAACCAAAACGCTGTGCCAACTCAATTGCTGTAGTTCCCCTATTACACGCAACCTCTAATATTCTCTTTTCTTTTGAAAATCCTCCTTCCGCAATTAACCAATCTGTGGCACGTTTTCCACCTGGACGTAAGCGTTTTTTCCCCAGTTTTGCTAAAAACTTATGACCTGCTTCTGACATTTGAACACCTCTGTTTTTTCTTCATTATAACATAAAATGATATTGTCTGACAATTCTAATCTATTATTTGATAAACTAGAATCAAAAGCATACAAGCTGCCATGACTATAGCATGAATCTATTAATCACCTCTCTAGTTCTAATTCAATTGCTCATGTAGTTTACGCATATAGGTTACGATAACATATTTGTACTTTAGAGTTGCTGGCCTCCTTATCCGCTATATACGCTTTACTATCACGTGCCTATTCATAGAGCCAAGATTTCTCTATCTCTTTCTCTGCCGATTCTTATTTCCAACGTCAGACTTAAACAGTCTATCCTAATGCCGTTCGATTAGCTACTCACAATAGTTAGACTTGGGAATCACTTTTGGGTTTACTAGTATATGATCCCCGCAGAGGATTTACACCTCAGATGAACGGAATGTTCGTCGCACCTAAAAAAACGAGTACTTTCGTACTCGTTCTCTGATATAAACTACTGATTAAAGTGAGTTTACGTCAACTTTGATACCAACACCTTGAGTAGTTGTGATAGTCAAGTTTGTTACGTAAGTTCCTTTAGCTGTAGCTGGTTTTGCTTTTTGGATTGTTTCGTTGAAAGCTTTGAAGTTTTCAACCAATTTTTCAGCTTCAAATGATACTTTACCAATGATTGCTTGAACGTTACCTGCACGGTCAGCACGGTAAGTGATTTTACCACCTTTAGACTCTTCAACTGCTTTAGCAACATCCATTGTTACAGTACCAGTTTTAGGGTTTGGCATCAAGTTACGTGGTCCAAGGACACGTCCAAGACGTCCAACAAGAGCCATCATGTCAGGTGTAGCAATAACTACGTCGAAGTCCAACCAACCGTCGTTGATTTTAGCAACAAGGTCATCTTCACCAACAAAGTCTGCACCAGCAGCTTTTGCTTCTTCAGCTTTTGCACCACGTGCGAAAACAAGAACGCGTGAAGTTTTACCAGTACCGTTTGGCAATACCATTGCTCCACGGATTTGTTGGTCAGCTTTTTTAACGTCGATGTTCAAGTTGTAAGCAACTTCTACAGTTGCGTCAAATTTTGCAAAGTTAGTTTCTTTTGCAAGTGCTACAGCTTCTTCTACACTGTATGCTTTTGTGCTGTCGATTTTCTCAAGAGCAGCACGAAGTTGTTTGCTTTTTTTAGCCATTTTCTATTCTCCTTGTAAGTGGTTCAATCGATTTTCATCTCCCACGTCACTTCTCGAAATGATGAAGTCTTGCGGGTTTTCAGTCTATTATTTTTCTTTTCCTACTTCGTTAAGCTCCCTTGCTGTACTCAAGTACAAGCATCAGTCACTTGCCTAGTATGAAAAGCAACTAATAGACTGCTGTGAGATTTTCTACCGTGTTATTGATTAGTCAACAACAGTGAATCCCATAGAACGAGCAGTACCTTCGATCATACGCATTGCAGACTCTACGTTTGCTGCGTTCAAATCTGGCATCTTAGTTTCTGCAATTTCTTGTACTTGTGCACGAGTAACTGTAGCAACTTTAGTTTTGTTAGGTGTACCTGATCCTTTTTCAACACCTGCAGCTTTTTTCAAAAGAACAGCAGCTGGTGGTGTTTTAGTGATGAAAGTAAATGATTTATCTTCGTAAACTGAGATAACAACTGGAATGATCATGCCAGCTTGGTCAGCTGTACGAGCGTTGAACTCTTTTGTGAATCCCATGATGTTGATACCAGCTTGACCAAGAGCAGGTCCAACCGGTGGAGCTGGTGTAGCTTTACCAGCAGGGATTTGCAATTTTACAAGTTTTTCGACTTTTTTAGCCATTTTTAAATCCTCCTTTGTGGTTTTGGCGGTAATTAAAGATTTTTACCTCCCACAAGTATGCTTTACACATACTCATCTATTATACACTATTTATCTGGAATTGCAAGAGAAAAGTTTATTTTTTAATCGACGTAATCTCCACCTTCAAAGCCGAAATACTCTTCCAAACTGAGGCCACTAGCTGCAATCTCTTTAGCCTCTTTTCCGACATAACGAAGGTGCCATTCCTCAGCCATATAGCCTGTTTCCTTTTCCTTACCTTTAAGATAACGGACAACAAAACCATAATCAGCCGCATGGTCCAAGAGCCATTGGGCCGCTTTTTCTTCTGTCACCAAATCACCATTTGTCCCAATCACATCAAAGGCCAAGCCTGTCTGGTGCTCGCTATAGCCAGGGCGGGCAGAGTAACGGTCTGCTGCAGCCTTTCCATCTTTATTGACATAATCTTGATAGAGGTTAGTCTGAGTCTCGTAACTTCTAAAACCACTGTATTGATCACTAATTGGGAAGCCTGCCTCTTGCATCGCTTTGATGAGTTTGACCAACTCAGCCTTGGCTGTTGGATTTTCACCTGGATTGTAGTTTTTCGATAATGGATAGTGTTTATTTGCTACGATAATTTCATCGTATTTCCCTTGGATACTGTAGTAGTCACCCTTATTAACCACTTCTGCTTTTTTCTGGGTAGCTTCTTGAGACTTATTTCCGACTGTTCCATCAACTTTGGCTGTTTGTTCTGTCTTAGCTGAGCCATCTTCATTTTTTGCTTTTTCTTGTGAACAAGCTGCTAGACTCAAGGCTAGCAAGGCTGTCAAGACAAGGTATCTTTTTTTCATTTCTACTCCTTTATTTCTAATAGGTTGTCTACTTCTGGCGATAAACAATTGACTAATTTTTTAATCTCATCCGGTTTTGCTTGGCAGGTTTCTGCTGTCATTTCTTAAAAGGGAACCCACCAGACTGGCCCACGCCCCTTGAGACCGTGACCATTCATGTCACCTCTTCGTCTAGGAAAAAGATGCCAATGAAGATGGGCATCACCATTTCCTAGCAGTTCGATATTCATTTTCTCAGCAGCAAAGGCCTTAGCAACCGCCTCTTGGACTAAACTCATTTCCTCTAGAAAACGGATTCTAGTTTCCTTCTCTAAATGATGCAATTCGGTGACATGTTCCTTGGCTAGAAAGAGACTATAGCCTGCAAAATACTGGTGGTCTCCAATCACAAGATAGCCTGTTTCCAACTCTTTGACAAAATAGGGATTTTCTCCCTTCTTGATGAGTTCAATTCTCTGGCAAATCAGGCACATATTAGTCCACCAACGTGCTCTTAAGGTAAGCATCCACCATACGCTCTGTTGCAACCACCGAGTCAATATGAGTACGCTCATAAGAATGACTAGACTCGATACCAGCACCGAGAAGGGCGTGTTTGACTTCTGCCCCTGCAGACATAGCTGCTGAAGCGTCCGAACCATAAAATGGATAGATATCCAGCTTAAATGGAATATCTTGCTCTTTAGCCAAAGCAACCAAGTGTTGACGGAAGTCATAGTGATAAGGTCCAGAAGCATCCTTGACACAGATAGACACTGTATCTTCGTCTGTTTGCTGGTCATCTCCCATAGCTCCCATATCCACAGCCAGATATTCTACTACCTGAGCAGGAATGTTAGAATTAGCACCGTGTCCCACTTCTTCAAAGACTGAAAAAGCAAAATGGGTTGTTACTGGCAATTCAATCTTCTCTTCCTTATAAATACGAAGCAGGTTAAGCAAAATCGCTGCGCTGACCTTATCGTCCAAATGACGAGACTTGATAAAACCTGTCTCTGTCACGACAGTTCGTGGGTCAAAGCTGATAAAATCACCGATCTCAATACCAAGAGCACGAGTTTCTTTTTCACTGGTTACTTTTGCATCCAAACGCACTTCCATATTGTCCTGCGTGCGTTCTGCAGTTCCTGCATCCTTATAGACATGGCAAGAAGTCTGGTGGATGAGGATGGTTCCTGATACTTTTTCACCTGTGCTAGCCACATGAACGGTACAGTTTTCTCCTTCAATCATGTTCCAAGGGAAACTACCGATACGGTCCATTTTGAGACGGCCATCTGATTTGACAGCACGGACAATAGCACCCAGCGTATCCACATGGGCAGTCACATAGCGATGCTCCTCATCATTTTGACCTTTGATGGTCACATTGACACCACCCTTAGCTGTGCGAACCGGCTGGTAACCAAAACCTTCTAGAGTCTTGACTAAATAGTCCGAAATCTCCCGAGTGAAGCCCGTTGGCGACGCAATGGCTGTCAGTTCTTTGATATATTCTACTGTTTGATTCATTTCTTCACCTCTTTTGCTACCTATTATAACACATTTATCATCGGATAAAAAAAGAAAATCACTCCTGTAGACTTGGCTACAAAAGTGATTTTAGTGATTATTCCATTTCAAAAACATCGCTTTCTTGCTTGTTTGGTAGAACCAATGAGAGCAAGATTCCAACAATGGCTGGTACCAACCATGGGAGTGATGCTTTAGCAAAAGGAAGAGCGTTGACAAAGTTTGCAAGAAACTCAACCTTAAACGAGCTTCCTAGTACGCTTGCAATGGCAATAGCTGTAACCACAGCAATTGTCAATTGCATACCAGGTTTTGAAAGGGCAACAAATTTGTTGACAATGACAATCATAACGATGGCAATCGTGATTGGGTACAAAATAACCAGTACTGGAATTGAGTACTTGATAATCGCATCAAGACCCAAATTAGCAATAGCAAAGCCAATCAAGGTAAAGGCGGTCGCATAAACCTTGTAGCTGATTTGCGGGAAGCGTTCATTAAAGAACTCAGCTGTAGACACAATCAAACCAACTGTTGTTGTGAAGCAGGTTACGGTAACCATAGCTGCAAGGAAGAGTTGAGCTGTTGAGCCAAAGATTTCTTGAGTGGCTTGTGACAAGATGTAAACACCTGGTGTTCCACCCTTCATCGCTTCAGCTGGTACTGGGAAATGATTTCCAAGGAAACCTAAACCAATGTAAAGAGCACTGAAGGCAAGGGCAACAACGATACCAACAACCCAAATAGTTGAAATGTATTCTTTCTTACTTGAAAATCCAAGTTGTTTCAAGGTTTGAACTGCGATTACGCTAAAGGCAACTGAGGCAAGGGCATCCAAGGTATTGTAACCTTCTAGGAAACCTGTACCAAAAGCAGAAGCTTGATAAGCAGCTGAAGCAGCTTGAGGACTTGTTCCACCGTATTTGATAGCTCCTAGAACAACCAAGATAACAATCAAAATCGCAAAGACTGGCGTTAAAATACGGCCGATACGGTCTAAGATTTTTGATGGATTGAGCGATATCAAATAGGCTGCTGCAAAATACAGAACTGTAAAGACAATCAAACCAAGACCTTTATTTGCATCCGACAAAAGAGGGCTAATCCCTACTTCGTAAGCTGTTGTAGCTGTACGTGGAATAGCAAAGAATGGACCGATTGACAAGTAAAGAACTGAAAGGTAAAGAGTCGCAAACCAAGGCGCTATCTTTGTTGAAATCTCGTAAATATATCCTTTAGGATTTAGCGTTCCAATAATAAGAGTCAAGACGGCGATACCGACACCTGAAAAGACAAAACCTGCGATGGCAGGAAGAAAATGTTCTCCAGATAGAGCACCTAGAGAAGGCGGAAAAATCAAGTTCCCCGCACCAAAAAATATTCCAAACAGGAGTAAACCTGTTAAGGCACCTTTTTTAGCCATGTAAATCTCCTTCATATTTATAAAATACTGACCTAGTATATCATGAATAGGAGTATGAAAAAAGCTTCACGAAGTAAATATTGAATGTTTTCAAGATTCTTAAAAATAAGAATTATCTAAAAATAAAATTCTCCTACCCAGTCCACGCCAAGTAGGAGAAAATTCTAATGTTTATACTCTTCGAAAATCTCTTCAAACCACGTCAGCTTCACCTTGCCGTACTCAAGTACAGCCTGCGGCTAGCTTCCTAGTTTGCTCTTTGATTTTCATTGAGTATTAAAGTTCTTCAAAGGCCATCATGCCACCTTGGACATTGATAACCTCATAACCTTGTTCTGATAAGAATTGGCAAGCACGCGCCGATCTCATTCCAGATTTACAAATAACATAATGTAACTGATCCTTGTCCAATTGATCATAAGTATCAGCTAATTGACTCAGAGGAAGATTCTGAGCACCTTCTAAATGAAGAGCTTCAAACTCATCCACTTCTCTCACGTCCACTAAAGAAAGTTGGTCGTTTTGATAAAGCTGATAAAATGCGTCAAAGGCTATTTCTTTCATTCTTTTTCTCCTAATACTCTTCGAAAATCAAATTCAAACCACGTCAGCGTCGCCTTACCGTACTCAAGTACAGCCTGCGGCTAGCTTCCTAGTTTGCTCTTTGATTTTCATTGACTATAAAATAGTTTTAATTCTTTTTTTCAAATCTGGCACCACTTCTGCCTCAAACCAAGGATTTTTGGCCATCCAGATTTGATTTCTAGGCGAGGGGTGAACTAGTGGAAAATAGGTTGGCAAGTACTTCTGGTAATGTTTTACCCGTTCTGTCACCTTGCCACTGATTTTCTCCTTTAAATAGTAGGCCTGGGCATATTGTCCAATCAAGAGGGTCAATTGAATATCTGGTAATTCTTGCAAGAGCTGCGGATGCCATTTTTCAGCAAAGCCAGTTCTCGGTGGCAGATCACCTGACTTGCCATGCCCTGGAAAGTAAAAATCCATAGGCAAGACCGCAAAATAACCTGAATTGTAAAAGGTATCTTCATCCACACCTAGCCACTCCCGCAAGCGGTCACCACTCTTATCTTTCCAGTAAAGGCCTGCTTCTTGGGTTTTAAGTCCAGGTGCCTGACCGATGATATTGATGCGAGCAGTCTTTGGCGCTGCAAAGAGAGGCTCGATGCCACGCTTTGTATAGGTAGCATTCTGCGGATCCGCCATAATGGCTTGCTTGATTCTTTCGATTTGAGACATCTACTTTCCCTCCAAAAAGAAGTCTAAGCATACAATCTCAGACTTCTATCGTTTTATTTGATCAATTCATAAATAGCTTCGGCATAGATTGCTGCAGCTCGGAAGAGATCGTCCAAGGCGATAAATTCATTGGCTTGGTGCATGGTGTCAATTGAGTCTGGGAACATGGCACCGTAGGCAACTCCGCGTTCGAGCAAACGACCAAAGGTTCCACCACCGATAACTTGCTCGTGACCTTTAAGGCCAGTTTGTTTTTCATAGACATTCAACAAGGTTTGCACAAGTGGATCTTCCATTGGCACATAGTGAGGGGTATGCCCGTGCTCAGAAAGGCTAACAGAAGCAACTGACAAGTTTTCAAGGATTGACTTGATTTGCTCTGGGCTTGTTCCTTTTGGATAGCGGATATTAAGGGCAATGGTATTATCAGCACTTGCTTCATCGAAGCGGAAGACACCCGCATTCATAGAAAGGGCACCCATCTTTTCATCCACATGGGCAATCTTGAGATTTTCACCCTCATGGTCGTTCAAGAGAATTTTACCAGCGATGTCAAGGTAGTCTTTAGCTGGTCCTGCAAAGTCAAACTGACTGAGGAAGAGAGCTAGGTAAGTTGCACCATTGACACCTGAAGCAGGCATAGCACCGTGGGCTGATTTACCAATGATCGTCACCTTGTATTGGCCAGCTTCTTCTTGAATTTCTCCTCTGAGTTTGTGTTCTGCAACAAAAGTATCTAGTTTACTTTGCAAGTCAGCTAAGTCACCTGAAACAACTGCTGTTGCTGATTCAGGAACCATGTTTTCACGCAAACCACCTGTGAAGCTGTGAAGACGGGCAACACCTGCATTTTCACCTGCAAAGTGGAGGTATTCCGTGATATTTCCTTTTTCACCATTGATGATAGGGAATTCAGCGTCTGGAGAGAAACCGAAGTCTGGCTTCGCAAGTCCTACGTGCTCGAAGTAGTAGTCCATATCTGCCCAACCTGATTCTTCGTCTGTTCCGACGATGAAACGAACTTTCTTAGAAGTTGGAAGACCCAATTCTTTGATGATTTTCAAACCATAGTAACAAGCTGTTGTAGGACCCTTATCGTCAGAAGCTCCACGCGCATAAAGACGACCGTCTTTGATAGTTGGTGTGTAAGGGTCTGTGTCCCAACCGCTACCAGCAGGCACTACGTCCATGTGGGCAAAGATTCCGAGAACTTCTTCTCCATCACCAAACTCGAAATGTCCTGCGTAGTTGTCAACATTTTTAGTTGGGTAGCCATCGCGGTCTGCAATTTCAAGGAATTTCTCCAAAGCTTTTACCGGCCCAGGTCCAAATGGATGCTCAGCATCAACCTTGCTGTCATCACGTTCAGAGTTGATTTCTAAAAGGCTAAACAAGTCAGCCAAGAGGTCTTCTTTACGTTTTTCTACTTCTGCTGTAAAATCAATTGTTGTCATTTTTTTCTTCTTTCTATCTTTTCTCGATGATTTCATCTACTGGCAAGCGGTAGCTTGGTTCTAATTTTTCGTCTGTGTAACCCACTGTAATCAAGAGTTCTGGGCGGAAGCGGTCTTCGATTTCCAAAACTTCGTTGACTTTTGATTTGTCAAAACCAAGAATCAGATTTGATCCGATTCCTTGGTCTGTATGAGCCAAAACCAAGTTCATAGCAACCAAACCTGCATTGAGGGCTAGGTAGTCGCTGACTTGTTGCTCACTGTAACGGGCAAATTCAGCAGGCAAATTTTTCATGAAGTATTGTAGTTGTTCTTCTGAGAAATTGTTAGCACCACCAACTCGGGCAATTTTACGGGCACGTTTGGCAAGGTCCGTATCTGTAAACAAGGCAATGGTTACAGGTGCTGATGATACCTGTTCAAAGTTTGAACCGTATGCCAATTTTGCTAGTTCGGCATTTTTCTCCCGAACGACCACAAATTTCCAAGGCTGGCTGTTGTGGGCACTTGGTGCCAAGGTTGCAATTTCGATAGCCGTACGCACATCTTTTGGATCAACTGGCTTATCAGTGAAATGCTTAGTCGCATGACGTTTTTTATTTAATTCAAGAAATTTCATAAGCGATTTCCTTTTCTAATTCTACTGCTTCCATTCTACCATAATTTGAAAGAGCTTGCAGAGATTTTTCATAGAAAGAAATTGGATCAAGGATAAGCATCAGAATCAAGTACATCATTTAAATCAGGAAGCCCCTCATCCAGTTCCAACTAATTTTCAGCAACTTAAAAAAACTAGTCTACCTTATATTCTGACTTTATAGCCTCCAAGAATTCTTTCACATCCTCTACATACCCATGCTTTTCAATTAAACTAGCTAAGAGTTCCAAATTGTGCCCCTGATAGTTGTCTTCTCGACGTAACTCTTCATACATTTCTATAAAAGGAAGGCCCTTGGATTTGGCCAATTCCAACTCCGCTTCATAGTCATAAGCGACTTTACGAAATAGGATATTTACCAATTCCCCATCTTCAACTTCTATCACGGCATACTGGGCACGGTGATTTTTTAACCCCTCCCAATTAAAATAGGGCATGCCAATCGACCCAGGATTGATGATTTGTTGCCCTTGACTGCCGTAACGAAGCAACTGCTTGTGGACATGACCATAGACTGCCACGTCCGTTTCCTCATCTAGCAGTTGGTCAAATTTTTCTGTATCATTCCCAACCAACAAGTCACCCCCATAATTTTTGTCAGGTAAATTATGTGAGAGAGAAAAACGCAATCCCTCAACTTCTTTCTTTTCCAGCAAAGGCAAGCTTCGTAGCCAGACAATCGTTGCAGGATCCATTCGCTCCATCAAAAACTGGGTCATTCGCATTGACTGGATTTCTTGTGGATGTTCCAAACCATATTCACCATCCAAGGCCTCAAGGACACAATCATCCCAATTGCCTCGAACACTGGCTGTGATAGGAAGGTCCTTCAGCAGGGCTACCAAGTCATTTGCACCTGGACCTGGAAGAAAAATATCCCCCAAAAGCCAATATTCACTGACTCCTTGTGCTTTAGCATCTGCAATCACTGCTTCTAAGGCTGTAACATTTCCATGAATATCTGATAAAATTGCGATTTTATGTTTCATTGTGGTTTCCTTCCGTTTGGTAATCTACTTGTTCTTCCGCCACTTGAGCCAACTCCACTTCCTCCTGCGGGTTCAACTTCCTCTGAACAGCTTCTGCGACTGCCCTTGGCACCCCAACTTCTACAATCTCATCCACACTTGCTTCCTTGATTTTGGTTAGAGACTTGAAATGCTTCATGAGATTTTGCTTGCGTTTAGGTCCCAGACCATCAATTCCATCCAATTGAGATGAAAAAGAATTTTTGGAGCGAAGTTGACGGTGGAAGGCGATAGCAAAGCGGTGAACCTCATCCTGGATGCGTTGGAGGAGGAAAAATTCCTGAGAATTACGAGACAACTCCACCACCTCAAGTGGATCTCCAAAAAGCAATTCATGGGTTTGGTGCTTGTCATTCTTTTGCAAACCTGCAATGGGAATATCCAAGCCCAGCTCCTCTTGGATGACTTGCTTGGCAATATTGACTTGACCTTGTCCCCCATCAATGACAATCAAATCTGGCGGAGTCAAGCCGTCACGTTGAACTCGACCATAACGCCTGCGAATGACTTCTCGCATACTGGCATAGTCGTCTGGCCCGACGACAGTCTTGATTTTATACTTACGGTAATCCTTCTTACTAGGTTTTCCGTTGACAAAGACCACCATGGCTGAAACAGGACTAGTTCCCATGATGTTGGAGTTATCGAAGGACTCGATGCGAACTGGGGTGGGAATTTGGAGCAAGCGTCCTAGATTTTCAATAGCCCCCTGGGTCTTTTCAACAGATTTCTCCAGCAGGTTGAATTTCTGCTCTAGGCTGACTCGAGCATTCTTTATAGCCAAATTGACCAGTTGCTTTTTCTCTCCACGCTGGGGTTTGAGAATCTTGGTGTCTACCAAGGCCTTGACAGCTTCTTCGTCAATATCCTGCGGAATCAGTACCTCATTGGGAACTAGGTGAGATTTTTCTTGATAAAATTGTCCCACATAGGTTAGAAAGTCCTCATCCGGATCATTGTAATAGGGAAAGAGATTGACATCGCGCTCAATAAGCTTACCCTGACGGACAAAGAAAACCTGAACACACATCCAGCCCTTGTCCACATAGTAGCCAAAGACATCCCGATTTTGGAGATCCTTAGCCATGACCCGTTGCTTGGTTCGAAGCGTTCCAATGGCTTGAATTAGGTCACGGTATTCCGCCGCACGTTCAAATTCCATAGTCTGGGCTGCCATTTCCATCTTGCCCTTTAGGTCATCAATGATTTTGTCATCTTGCCCTTTTAGGAAATCAGAAACCTCCTGAGCCATAGACTTGAAATAGGCCTCATCCTTCTTACAGATGGTGTGAGCCATACATTGAGCGATATGGTAGTAAAAACAGACCTTAGACGGCGGATTGGTGCACTTACGAAAAGGGAAAATCCGATCCAGTAGTCGCTTGATTTCATTGGCTGCCCCCACATCTGGATAAGGTCCAAAGTAGAGACCTCCGTCCTTTTTGACCTGACGGGTGATAATCAAACGAGGATAGCGTTCATTGGTGATTTTGATGAAGGGATAAGACTTATCATCCTTGAGCATGATATTGTACTTGGGCTTATTTTCCTTGATCAGGTTGATTTCTAGGAGAAGTGCCTCAATATTAGACTCCGTAACGATAAATTCAAAATCTACAATTTCAGACACCAAGGCCTCTGTTTTGGTATCATGACTTCCACGGAAATAAGATCTCACGCGGTTACGCAGATTTTTAGCCTTTCCTACATAGATAATGGTGCCGTTTTTATCCTTGTGAATATAACAACCAGGACTGGTTGGCAAGAGCTCTAATTTTGATTTAATCAAGTTATTCATAGTTCCATTATAGCAAAAAAGTAGGGAAAGTTAGTCCCCTACTCATTGGTCTCATATAATTTTCGAAGTCTTTCAACATCCTCTTCCTGGATACCATAAAAGGAACCTGCTGGTTGCATGACAGACTTCTCATCTGTATGGTCCAAGCCAATCGCATGACCCAACTCATGTTCTGCCGTATGGACAAGGCGCTCATAGGAATAGCCATAGTTAGGATTGGATAGATAATAGTGATTCAGACGCACCGTTACAGACAAGAATTGCCCCGTTAAGAGATTGGTCTGACTTTCCGCCTCTCCTGCCACAGGAGTGTTTCCATCGTTCATCTCCGTAGCCGTAATATCTGCCTTGCTGGCCTCAGTCACAAGTTCAAAATTAAAAGCACCCGTTTGATTCCAATTCTGAATCGCTTCTACATAAGCTTCTTGAAAGCGTGAATCCATCTGGGGATCCAGGTAAATACGAGCAAAAGCCTGCGGCCACCTTCCTTCAGAATGCTGGTGGCTATCTGTCTGGTTCAACTTAGGCAGTTGCCCTGTTTTTTCCCATTGGTCGATACTTTGTTGACCAATTTTTACTGACCGCTCTGCTTGCTTTAACGCTCCTTGAAAATCCCCGTTAAGATACCAGAGAAGACCGAAAGCAAGAGCACATAAGAGCACAACTATCCAAACCAGGCGCCAAAACAAACGCCAAACAAAAGAAAAGAAAGCTCCTATCAAACAAAAAATCCAGCGCATGTCCCTCCACCTTTCTAGCAAATGAAGTCTATTTTACTAAAACAAGCTGAAAGAAAGCTAAATTATGACAATCTCTCTTCTAATTTGAAATCGATTGGTAGGGTTGCTAAGAACCGTTCCAATTGTTTTTCCCAGTAGTACCATTCGTGAGTTCCAGCACTATGGCTATAGGTCACATCAAATCCCAGTTTTTTGAGATTTTTCACTGCGAGATTATTGGCTTCGTACAAGAAATCCTGCTCGCCACACCAAGCCCAAAGTTTGGTCTTTTTATCCGATTTTTTAGCCAGACTTTCAAGAGAATAAGGACTAGCTGTCCAGTCTTTAATCTCTCCAAAAACACCTCTCCAATAAGCTGGTGTTCCCAAATCTTGGCTCTCAGGAGAAAAATCTTGAAAGCTAAGAGCACCTGAAAAACTAGCTGCATGAGAAAAACGATTTGTAGCAAGAGCCAATTTGAAACAGCCGTAGCCTCCCATGGAGAGACCAGCGATAAAGGTCTTTTCACGCTTGCTAGTCATATTAGGGAAGAAGCGTTTCAGAACCTGTGGCAATTCCTCTGCTAGAGCTGTGTAATAGTCAAAACCATATTGGGTATCGGTATACCAACCGTTGCTGGTATTGGGCATAACAACGATGAGATTGGTTCCTCGAAGTAAGCGTTCTACGTTGGTCCGCTTGAGCCAACTATTTTGATTGCCAGACATCCCGTGCAAGAGGTACAAGACGGGAATATCTTGACACTCTGGTTCTTCCACTCGATTGGCATCAGGGTAGAGGACATTCACTCCCCACTCCATATCCAATACTTGTGAGTAATACTCGATTTTCATTACTGCCATGATTTGCTCCTTCTATTTTCCGATAAGAAAAAGCCAAAACTCGGCTTTCTCTCTGTTTATTTCAACGATTATTTTGCTTCCATGACTACTGGTAAAATAGCTGGACGACGCTTAGTCTGATCAAAGAGATACTTGGTCAGATTATCACGAACCTTCCCTTTAAGATCTGCCCAGTCAAAGTCATCCCCTTGAAGATAGTCTTCTACCGTTTGGTTAATCAATTCTGAACTTTCACGGAGAATATCGCGACTCTTCTTGAGATAAACAAATCCACGCGTGTGAACACGAGCCTTGGCCACAATTTTCTTCTCACGACGGTTAACGGTGATTGCTACGATGAAAATGCCATCCTCTGACAAGACCTTACGGTCACGAAGAACCACATTACCAACATCACCAATGGCATTCCCGTCAATCAAGACATCCCCTGCTGAAACCGCGCCAGCTGGGACAAAGTCCCCATTCTCATAAGCCATGCTGGTTCCCTTTTTAGGGATGAAAATGCGTTCTGGCAGCATCCCGACCGCCATAGCAGCCTTAGCATGGGCATCCAACTCACGATATTCCCCTTGAATTGGGAAAAGATACTTGGGTTGCAAGAGATTAATCATCAATTGCAAGTCACGCGCATTTCCGTGCCCTGACACACGCAAGCTTTGAGTGATCAGTTTGACAACCCCGCCAGCTTGGTAAATCATGTTCTCCACACGCGCCATGACCGCCTCTTTGGCGATAGACGGAGTCGTTACGATATAGACCAAGTCACCATCCTTAATTTCCACATAACGGTGACGACCAATCGACATCTTGCGAAGACCGTTGATAGGCTCACCCATACGGCCTGTCTCAAGAATAATCAACTCATGGTCCTCAAAACGAGACATATCTTTTGGTTTAATCAAAAGACTTTCGTTAGCTAGAGACAATTTCTTAAGACGAATAGCAGTGCGGACGATATTTTCAATATCGAATCCTGTCAAGACCACACGACGGCCTGTTGCATCCGCAGCGTCAAACACCTGCTGGATACGAGAGAGGTTGCTAGCTACTGCTGCAACAATGATACGACCATCCCAGTCCGAAATGGTTTGAGTGATCTCGTCCCCAACTTCACTTTCGCTAGCCACTTGGATATTACTGTCCGCATTGGCTGAATCGCTAAGAAGAGCTAGAACTCCATCACGACCGATTTCTGCCAAACGAGCAAAGTCTGTGGCATAAGATTCACTAGCTGTCTGGTCAAATTTGAAGTCACCTGTATAAACGATGCTACCTTCAGCTGTCTTCAAGACCACACCCAGACTTTCTGGGATAGAGTGGGTCGTACGGAAGAAGGACACCACAGTCCCGCCAAAATCAATCTCCGTATCCTCATCGATAACATGAAAATCATTAAATTTCTTAACTGTGTCATTTCCTTTGACAAAGAGTTTTGCCAACTCAATGGTCAACTCAGAGCCAAATACAGGTACCTTGGCTTCAGCCAAGAGATAAGGCAGAGCACCAATGGCATCCGCATGGCCGTGGGTCAAGAAGACCCCAGCGATACGATCGCTATTTTCAAAAAGATAGTCCATATTGGGAATGACCACGTCCACCCCTAGTTGTTCATTTTCAGGGTATTTCAGACCTGCATCCAAAACGAAAATAGACCCATCGATTTCAGCGATATACATATTTTTCCCATTTTCACGGACACCGCCAAGTGTTGTTAAACTGATATTACTCATTTTTCCTCCGAAAGCTTAGTTTATCTTGATTATAGGGTTACTTACCCTCTTATTCTAAAAGCACTACTTTTAGCCGAATCTTTTCCTACCATTATACCATTTTTTTAATGATTTTCAAAATGAAGATTTGTTTTCAAAAAAGAGCTGGTTTCCCAACTCTTTCCTATCATCTACTCTTTTTCCATTAAAAAGTCATAAATTTCTTGCACGGTACCCAGCGCCATCATTTCTTGGTCTTTGACGGTTTGTTTGAGATTTTGGTAAATCTGACTCTCAGCTATATCACGCTTTTCAGCCTCTTTATTCACTGTCATGACACCATCTTTGATGGTCACAAAGCCTAGCTCTTCAAATACTTGAATCATTTTGACCAGCAAGATTTGTTGGATATTGAGATAAGTAGCCAAATCCTTCAGTTTGTAGCGAATATCAAACTCTGGGAACTGGTAGATAGTCTTGTACAATTTTGCAAACTGCTCTCTAGTCCCATATCCCGTCAGATAGTAGGCCTTGTCAATATCATTTTTGAAATAAACAGCAGAAAAATTCTGCTCCTGAAAAATGGTCTTCAGCTGAGTAATATCCTCAGGAATGGTTTTTACAACCACAGCATCACTATTTACTAGATTGGGCAGTTCTCCAGCAAAATCCAAGACTGGAACCCCTTCTGGCAAGACTGCATTCTTCCCACGGATGTTAAAAAGTTGAACACCCTCCACACGCGCATCCACCATCATCAACTGGAGGGCAGTTTGGCCATTCCATTGGTTGACAGACAATTTGACTGCCAGCTCTAGATTCTTGGTTTGAGAAAACTCTGTCGCCCATCTACCTTGTCCGAAGGCCACCACTTCAAAACTCGCCTCACCTTTGGAAATTTTCAACTTGAGATGAGCATTGCCTGCCCCCATAGTACGGGCACTTTCGACCTGAAAATCCTTTATATAAAAGACAGGTTTCTGATTGTCCATGCCAAAAGGTGCCAAACGTTCAAAACTTTTGACCGTTTCCAAGCTAAGTGTTTCCAAATCCAGTTCTTCATCTAGATTTAACTTGTTCTTGCCAGCAGCATCTGCGTCTTTTTCACGGACATAGTCTTCCAAGACCCGAGATAAATCTGAGAGTTTCTCCACTTCCAGCGTCATTCCTGCTGCGCCAGCATGACCGCCAAATGCGATAAAGAGGTCGCGATGGGGATCTAGGGCTTCAAAAATATCGACTGCTTCCACACTACGAGCACTACCCTTGGCACGACCGTCCTCTATATTGAGAACGATGACTGTCTGCCCTAGTTCTTCCAACAAACGACCAGCCACGATTCCTAGAACCCCAGGATTCCAGCCTTCCTTGGCCAAGACTTGGACCTTCTTCTCAGAATCCACCATGGTCTTAGCTTCTTCATAGATAGACTGGACAATTTCCTTACGCTCTTCATTTTTCTGGTGAATCATAAGGGCAATCTCATGGGCTTCCTCATCATCAAAGCCAGTCAGCAAATCAATGGCAGGATTGGGATCATCCAAGCGGCCCAAGGCATTCAATCGAGGAGCAATCTGGAAACCAACCGTTTCTTCTGTTACTTCGTTGGCAGCAATCCCAGCCATGTCCAGCATTTCTTGTAAACCAATGCGCTGAGTATGCCCCAGCATTTCTAGACCATATTGAACCAAGATACGGTTTTCATCCGTCAAACTAACCATATCTGCAATGGTACCAATAGCAACCAAATCAAGCAATTCCACTTGTACTTCTTCTAACAGGGCACAAGCCAGCTTGAAAGCCACTCCACAACCAGCCAAATATTTGAAAGGATAGTCCGCATCCGGATGTTCAGGATGGACAATGGCATAGGCATCTGGTAAGGTTTCAGGCATGGAATGATGGTCAGTCACAATGACATCCACTCCCATAGACTGGGCCAATTCAATAGCCTCGTGACCCACAACCCCATTGTCCACTGTCACAATCAAGGAAATTCCTTCTTGCTCGATAAAATATTTGTAAACACTGGCATTAGGTCCATAACCATCGGTAAAACGATTGGGCAGATAAACCCGGCACTCGGCACCAAGCTGTTCCAAACTTTCCTTAACAATCGAAGCCGAAGTCATACCATCCGCATCATAATCACCGTAAACGAGGATATTTTCCCCTTCTTCAATGGCCTGACGAATCCGTTCTACTGCCTTGTCCATATCATGGAGCAGATAAGGGTCGTGCAAGTCCTCCAAGGAAGGTTCTAAAAACTTCTTCAGACTTTCTTGGTTCTGAATCCCTCTTTCAAATAATAACCGAGCCACCTCAGGACCCAGTCCAGCCTTCTTGGCTATCTTTGTAAAATCCGCATCTTCTACCTGCGGGGCAAACTGCCATTCATAAGTAGGTGTTATCAAAAAGACATCCACTCTTTCTAAGAATTCTATTGCTTCATTATAACATGATTTAGGCTTTTTCTCTATCCTGATTGCTTTCTACAAAAATTTTACTAATTTTTTTCTGATATGATTTGACAAGAAAAATCTTTTGGTGTAGAATCATNTTATAAAATCTAACACAAAGGAGATTCCTTATGGCTTTAGTAGAATTTGAACACGTCGAAAAATATTACGGAGACTACCACGCACTCCGCGACATCAATCTCCGTTTTGAAAAAGGGCAAGTCGTTGTCCTCCTAGGCCCTTCTGGTTCTGGGAAGTCCACTCTTATCCGCACCATCAATGGTTTGGAGGCTGTAGACAAGGGAAGTCTTCTAGTAAATGGTCACCAAGTTGCTGGTGCCAGCCAGAAAGATTTAGTACCGCTTCGCAAGGAAGTCGGCATGGTTTTCCAACATTTCAACCTCTATCCACACAAAACAGTGTTAGAAAACGTAACACTTGCGCCCATAAAAGTTCTAGGAATTGATAAAAAAGAAGCTGAAAAGACAGCCCAAAAATATCTGGAATTTGTAAATATGTGGGACAAGAAAGATTCTTATCCAGCCATGCTTTCTGGTGGACAAAAACAACGAATCGCCATCGCACGTGGACTCGCTATGCATCCGGAGCTCCTCCTCTTCGATGAACCAACATCTGCCCTTGACCCTGAAACCATAGGTGACGTTCTGGCAGTTATGCAAAAATTGGCCCACGAGGGTATGAATATGATTGTCGTTACCCATGAAATGGGCTTTGCCCGTGAAGTTGCTGACCGTATCATCTTTATGGCTGATGGAGAGGTTTTGGTTGATACGACAGATGTTGATGACTTTTTCGACAATCCAAGCGAACCTCGTGCTCAACAATTCCTCAGCAAAATTATCAACCACGAAAGTGACAAAGTCAAATAAGGAGGCGCCTATGAAAAAGAAATTCTTTTTATCCGCATTATTGATTAGCCTTTTCAGCCTTGCTGCTGCAAAACCAGTCCTGGCTGATACCAGTGTCGCAGACATTCAAAAGAGAGGCGAGCTAGTTGTCGGTGTGAAACAAGACGTTCCCAATTTTGGCTACAAGGATCCTAAGACAGGGACCTATTCTGGTATCGAAACCGACTTGGCCAAGATGGTAGCTGATGAGCTCAAGGTTAAGGTTCGTTATGTGCCTGTTACCGCTCAAACCCGTGGACCCCTTCTAGACAATGAACAGGTCGATATGGATATCGCAACCTTCACCATCACAGACGAACGCAAAAAACTCTACAACTTCACAAGCCCCTACTACACGGACGCTTCTGGCTTTTTGGTCAATAAGTCTGCCAAAATCAAAAGCATTGAGGACCTAAACGGAAAAACCATCGGTGTTGCCCAAGGTTCCATTACTCAACGCTTGATTACCGAACTAGGTAAAAAGAAAGGCTTGACCTTTAAATTCGTCGAACTTGGTTCCTACCCAGAATTGATTACTTCCCTACATGCTCACCGTATTGATGCCTTTTCCGTTGACCGCTCGATTCTGTCTGGCTACATCAGCAAACGCACAGTACTACTAGATGATAGTTTCAAGCCATCTGACTACGGTATCGTTACCAAGAAATCAAATACAGAGCTCAACGACTATCTTGATAACTTGGTCACTAAATGGAGCAAGGATGGTAGTTTACAAAAACTTTATGACCGTTACAAGCTCAAACCATCTAGCCATTCCGCAGATTAAGGAGGACACCCTATGACAGATTTATCATCTTGGACAGCCTATTTTCAGGATTTTGGACAATTTTTCAACGGTTTCCTCTTCACCCTTGCCCTAGCGATCGGATCCTTTATCCTAGCCATGGTTTTGGGCATCTTCTTTGGGGCCATGTCAACCAGCAAACGCCCATTCTTGCGTGTTTTGGCTCGCATCTTTGTGGAATTTTATCAAAACACTCCCCTCTTGGTACAATTTGTTATCGTTTTTTATGGCCTACCTCTTATCAGTGACCATCTCATCATGATTCCAATTTATTGGACAGCTGTTCTCTGCGTGGGACTCTATCACGGCGCCTATATCGCTGAGGTGATTCGCTCAGGGATTCAGTCTATTCCTAGCGGTCAGATGGAAGCTGCCTTGTCGCAAGGGTTTACCTATATCAGTGCCATGCGCTTGATTATCTTGCCTCAGGCCTTTCGTATCATTCTCCCTCCTTTGACCAACCAAATCGTCAACCTCATCAAGAATACCTCGACAGTTGCTATCATCTCTGGAGTGGACTTGATGTTTGTGACCAAGTCTTGGTCAGCTCTTAACGGAAACTACATTCCAGCATTTTTAGGCGCTGCCCTTCTCTACTTTTCTCTATGCTTCCCTGTTGCCCAGTTTGGTCGCAAGATGGAGCAAGCCAACAAAAAAGCCTATTCACTTTAGGAGGTTACTATGGAATCCATTTTAGAAGTTTTGACCCCAGATAACCTAATCTTTATCTTTAAAGGATTTGGCTTGACCCTCTATATTTCTCTGATTGCCATCGTCCTCTCTACCCTCATCGGAACGGTGCTAGCCGTCATGAGAAATGGCAAAAATCCTGTCTTGCGCATCATCTCCAGCATTTACATCGAATTTGTACGGAATGTTCCCAACCTTCTCTGGATTTTCACTATCTTTTTAGTGTTCAAGATGAAATCCACACCAGCAGGAATCACTGCCTTCACCCTCTTTACATCAGCAGCCCTAGCTGAGATTATCCGAGGCGGTCTCAATGCCGTAGACAAGGGGCAGTACGAAGCAGGAATGTCGCAAGGATTTACATCAACCCAAATCCTTTACCACATCATTCTCCCACAAGCCATTCGCAAAATGTTGCCAGCCATCATTTCTCAGTTTGTAACCGTGATTAAGGATACCAGTCTTCTCTACTCTGTCATCGCCCTACAAGAACTATTTGGAGCTAGCCAAATTCTCATGGGCCGTTATTTCGAACCTGAGCAGGTCTTCAGTCTTTATATCCTGATTGCCTTGATTTACTTTATCTTTAACTTTGCCATCTCCAGCCTGTCTCATAAGCTAGCAAAACGTTGGCAACAAGCTGCAGAATAAACAGCCACTCTCCAGTTAAATTGGAGAGTTTTTTGATGATAGTAGATATTTATAGACCTCAATTTGACACCATACTTTTTCTATGATAAAATGTAACAAATTTATTTACAACAAATCAAAATCTAAATGAAATGGAATTTTCTATGAAATCACTCAAAGGACTACTCTTTATCATAGCTAGTTTTGTCTTGACTATTTTGACTTGGATGAACACTTCTCCCCAATTCATGATTCCAGGACTAGCTTTAACAAGCCTATCTCTAACTTTTATCCTAGCCACTCGTCTCCCCCTACTAGAAAGCTGGTTTCACGGTTTGGAGAAGGTCTATACTGTCCACAAATTCACAGCCTTTCTATCCGTCATCCTACTCATCTTTCATAACTTTAGTATGGGCGGTTTGTGGGGATCTCGTTTAGCTGCTCAGTTTGGCAATCTTGCCATCTATATCTTTATCAGTATCATCCTTGTCGCCTATTTAGGCAAATACATCCAATACGAAGCTTGGCGATGGATTCACCGCCTGGTTTACCTAGCTTATATTTTCGGACTCTTTCATGTCTACATGATGATGGGCAATCGTCTTCTCACATTTAATCTTCTAAGTTTTCTTGTTGGTAGCTATGCCCTTTTAGGCTTACTAGCTGGTTTTTATATCATTTTTCTATATCAAAAGATTGGCTTCCCCTATCTAGGGAAAATTACCAATCTCAAACGCTTAAATCACGATACTATAGAAATTCAAATCCATCTTAGCAGACCTTTCAACTATCAATCAGGACAATTTGCCTTCCTAAAGATTTTCCAAGAAGGCTTTGAAAGTGCTCCGCATCCCTTTTCTATCTCAGGAGGTCACGGTCAAACTCTTTACTTTACTGTCAAAAATTCAGGCGACCATACCAAGAATATCTATGACAATCTTCAAGTCGGCAGCAAAGTAAGCGTAGACAGAGCTTACGGACACATGATCATAGAAGAAGGACGAGAAAATCAGGTTTGGATTGCTGGAGGCATTGGGATTCCCCCCTTCATCTCTTACATCCGTGAACATCCTATTTTAGATAAACAGGTTCACTTCTACTATAGCTTCCGTGGAGAAGAAAATGCAGTCTATCTGGATTTGCTCCGTGACTATGCTCAGAAAAACCCTAATTTTGAACTCCATCTAGTAGACAGTAGGAAAGACGGCTATCTTAATTTTGATCAAGAAGAAGTGCCCGAACTTGCAAGCGTCTATATGTGCGGTCCTCTTTCTATGATGAAGTTACTTGCCAAACAGATTAAGAAACAAAATCCAAAAGCAGAGCTTATTTACGAAGGATTCAAGTTCAAATAACCACTCACACTCTCCTGGAATTCCCCAGGAGTTTTTTCTACGCAATCTAAAAAAACACTGCCAGATTTCTAGCAGTGTTTTGAGTTTCATTTGCAGGCATCTATCCCTCTTAATCCTTCATCTGACTCTCTGCGTCGGCCACGACTTGCTCTAAGCTAGTCTGACCAAGCTCTGCCTCCATAGCCAGCTGGATTCTCTCCAATTTTTGATCCAAAACATCATGAATATGGGCTCCAACTGGGCAATTTGGATTTGGATTGTCATGAAAACTGAAGAGTTGACCAGTCTTACCAAGACACTCAACAGCCTGATAAACATCTAATAGACTAATGTCTTTGAGATCCTTGACAATCTCTGTCCCACCTGTTCCACGCGCTACTGAAATCAGCTCTGCCTTCTTCAACTGGGACAAGGTCTTTCTGATAATGACTGGATTGACCCCGACACTAGCAGCCAGAAAATCACTGGTCACCTTGCTTTCCTTCCCCTTGAGGGCAATGATTATCAGCATATGAGTCGCAATGGTAAATCTACTTGGAATTTGCATCCTCTTCTCCTTTTTACGAGGCTACCCTGCCTCTACTCTTCTTTTTCTATTATTATACCCTTTTTAGTTGTAATGTCAATCGTTACCACTTTTCAACCAGGCATCTAACTCCCTATCGTAGCCCTCTTGCTGGGCCAATTCTCTCAAAAATTCCTGATTGTGAGTATGATGGATACCATTGACCAGACTTTCATAATAAACCTCAAAATAGGGAAGTTTGAGATCTTTAGCCAGCTGCAATTCAGCTGCTACATCGTAGTCTACCCGTCGGAAATCCATATCTACCAAGCCCTTGTCATCAAACTCTAAAATCATATACTGGGCCCGCAAGTCCTTCCGTAACTGGGTATCTAGAAAGAAAGGTTGCCCAATCGAGCCCGGATTGACAATCAATTGACCACCAGTTCCGTAACGAAGCAACTGCTGGTGAATATGACCATAAACAGCAATATCACAAGGCGGATTGGTCACCAAGCGGTCAAAATCCTCTTGCGCTCCAGTATGAATCAACTCTCGCCCCCAGTTCTTATCAGGAAGATGGTGGCTAATTCCCACCGTCAAATCCCCAAACTGACGATGAAGCTGGAGAGGTTGATTGTGAAGCAGTTCAATTTCTTCTAGTGAAATTTCCTCTAAAACATACTGGCACTGGCGCAAGAGATAACGTTGACTGGGACGAGTACTATCCAATTCCTTGCGGACACCATGCCAAAGACTGTCTTCCCAGTTTCCCAAAACTCTAGCCGTAATCAGTAGTTGATCCAACAAGTCCAAAATCCTTCTACGCCCTGTCCCTGGCATGAGAATATCTCCCAGAAGCCAGTATTCATCCACTCCTAGCTGCCGCGCATCTGCCAAAACAGCCTCCAAAGCGGTGATATTTCCATGAATATCTGAAAGAAGAGCTATTTTTGTCATTCTTTCTCCTCATTTCCTCTTATATATCTTTTTAATATTATAACAAAAAATACTGTTTAATAGTCACCTTTAACCCACTCTTACTAAATCCAGAACACTACTTTTATCAAGGTAAAAACTTATCAAAAAGATGATTTCACATTACTCCTAACAAAGCATAGCAGGCACTCTTTCAATGAAGAAAATTCAAAAAAATCTACAAATATCTTGAAAAATCTCACAATCATGCTATAATAATCCATAGAGACAAGTCACTTAGTCCCTTTCTACTAGAGAGTGCGTGGTTGCTGAGAACGCATAGAAAGACTATACTGATACTACTCTACTGACTTTTATGCAAACATAAAACGGTGGCTACGTTAGAGCCAATCAGAGGTGTCCCTCTTTTTTGAGGTACATAAATGAAGGTGGAACCACGTTGCGACGTCCTTTTGAGGATGTCGCTTTTTGTTTTTCTAGCTTTCACAATCCTCTGTCCCTGTTCTCAGAATAGGGTTAACACATTCGTCAATAATATAAGTAAGGAGAACATCATGATTAACATTACTTTCCCAGATGGCGCTGTTCGTGAATTCGAATCTGGCGTAACAACTTTTGAAATTGCCCAATCTATCAGCAATTCCCTAGCTAAAAAAGCCTTGGCTGGTAAATTCAACGGCAAACTCATCGACACTACTCGTGCCATCACTGAAGATGGAAACATCGAAATTGTGACACCTGATCACGAAGATGCCCTTCCAATCTTGCGTCACTCAGCTGCTCACTTGTTCGCCCAAGCAGCTCGTCGTCTTTTCCCAGACATTCACTTGGGAGTTGGTCCAGCCATCGAAGATGGTTTCTACTACGATACTGACAACACAGCTGGTCAAATCTCTAATGAAGACCTTCCTCGTATCGAAGAAGAAATGCAAAAAATCGTCAAAGAAAACTTCCCATCTATTCGCGAAGAGGTGACTAAAGACGAGGCACGTGAAATCTTCAAAAATGACCCTTACAAGTTGGAATTGATTGAAGAACACTCTGAAGACGAAGGTGGTTTGACTATCTATCGTCAAGGTGAGTATGTAGACCTTTGCCGTGGCCCTCACGTCCCATCAACAGGCCGCATCCAAATCTTCCACCTTCTCCATGTAGCAGGTGCTTACTGGCGTGGAAATAGTGATAACGCTATGATGCAACGTATCTACGGTACAGCTTGGTTTGACAAGAAAGACTTGAAAAACTACCTTCAAATGCGTGAAGAAGCTAAGGAACGTGACCACCGTAAACTTGGTAAAGAGCTTGACCTCTTCATGATTTCACAAGAGGTTGGTCAAGGACTTCCATTCTGGTTGCCAAATGGTGCGACTATTCGTCGTGAGTTGGAACGCTACATCGTAGACAAAGAGCTAGCTTCTGGCTACCAACACGTCTACACTCCACCACTTGCTTCTGTTGAACTTTACAAGACTTCTGGTCACTGGGATCACTACCAAGAGGACATGTTCCCAACTATGGATATGGGAGATGGGGAAGAATTCGTCCTTCGCCCAATGAACTGTCCACACCACATCCAAGTCTTTAAACACCATGTTCACTCATACCGTGAATTGCCAATCCGTATCGCTGAAATCGGGATGATGCACCGCTATGAAAAATCTGGTGCCCTCACTGGTCTTCAACGTGTGCGTGAAATGTCTCTCAACGACGGTCACCTCTTTGTGACTCCAGAACAAATCCAAGAAGAATTCCAGCGTGCCCTTCAGTTGATTATCGATGTTTATGAAGACTTCAACTTGACTGAATACCGCTTCCGCCTCTCTCTTCGTGACCCTCAAGATACTCACAAGTACTTTGACAACGATGAGATGTGGGAAAATGCCCAAACCATGCTTCGCGCAGCCCTTGATGAAATGGGTGTGGACTACTTTGAAGCCGAAGGTGAAGCAGCCTTCTACGGACCAAAATTGGATATCCAGGTTAAGACTGCCCTTGGAAAAGAAGAAACCCTCTCTACGATCCAGCTTGACTTCTTGCTTCCAGAACGCTTCGACCTTAAATACATCGGAGCTGATGGTGAAGAACATCGCCCAGTTATGATCCACCGTGGGGTTATCTCAACTATGGAACGCTTCACAGCGATCTTGATTGAAAACTACAAGGGTGCCTTCCCAACATGGCTTGCGCCACACCAAGTAACCCTCATCCCAGTATCTAACGAAAAACACGTGGACTACGCTTGGGAAGTAGCGAAGAAACTCCGTGACCGTGGTGTCCGTGCTGATGTGGATGAACGTAATGAGAAAATGCAATTCAAGATTCGTGCTTCACAAACTAGCAAGATTCCTTACCAATTGATCGTTGGTGACAAGGAAATGGAAGACGGAACTGTCAACGTTCGTCGCTATGGCCAAAAAGAAACAAACACTGTGTCAGTAGATGAGTTTGTAGCAGCTATCCTAGCCGATATCGCCAACAAATCACGTGTTGAAAAATAAATCGATCGCAGTCTGAGAAACATTTTTCAGTAAGAAAAAGCAACAACTATTTCAGTTGTTGCTTTTTATATTTTATTTAACCTGAGCTAGTAGTGATTGGTCAAACCACCACAAATGATATTCTCATCAACAATCCTTTCTATCCATTAACTTTTGGATATAGGATATCCTCCCAAGATTTGCTTCCATGAGTTAGATAAGTTGACTATCCTCAGTCCTTGTCTGCTTCATTTTCTTTTGCGCGATCGTTTTGTAAATCTTTTTCAGAGAGTTTTTGTTCGATATACTTGTCAATGTTTTCGTAAAATTCCTTGGTCGCCTCACTATCTAATTTTGCCGAATTATGGAATTGCTTGACTTTCAATTGAACAGATTGAATACCGTAAGAGGCTTGTTTTTGACGAATGGTTTCTAATTCTTCTTCTGAAATTGGATCTCCAACAACCGTCAAGACCAATTCATTGTTACTTGACTTGTAGACTTGATTAATAACCGTATAATTGGCGAACTCTTTTCCTACAAACTGTTTGATCCCTTCTTTGCGCGCTTGTTCTATTGTCAGAGTAACTGCCGAATAGCTAGCTGGAAGAATCAACAATACAATCAAAGATATCAAGCCAATTCTCATTTTAATGCTCAGCTCTTTAAATGAAGTTAAAGGAGATTTTCTCATCAAAATTCTTGTTCCAACAATGTTGGCTAGCATGATAAAGACACAGTTGATCAAGAAAAGATAGAGAGCCCCCAATAAAAATCGTACATTCCCATTAGCTAAACCATAGCCAGCAGTACAGATAGGCGGCATCAGAGCTGTAGCAATGGCTACTCCTGGCACGATATTGTTTGCTTCTTTTTTCCTTGAACCGATCACACCAGCAATCCCACCAGCAATAGCAATGAGGACATCCCAAATGGTTGGAGAGGTTCGTGCAATCAACTCGCTACTTGCATAAGACAAGGGAGAAATCCAGAAATACAGAGTCGAGACAAGCAAACTGACCAACACTTGAGTCAATAAAACCTCTAGAGATTGCTTGATTAAACGCGTATCAAAAATAGCTAAACCGAATCCCAGTCCAACAATCGGTGTCATGAGAGGTGAAATCAACATGGCTCCTATAATGACAGCTGTTGAATTCATATTTAGTCCGATAGAGGCAATAAAAATTGCACACATCAAAATCGCTGTATCTCTCAATCGAACATGAAGGTCATCGTATAATTTCTCACGGTATTCCCGTGTTGAATAATTGGCAGTCATTTGTCCTCTCCTCTTTCCTTATTTAAATTGGTATAATAATTAAAAATAACAGCTGATAAACAGCCAAAAAATATGAGCCCATAAATCGTCAAGAAGACACTGGTAATCCTTCCAATCAAGGTCACAGCTAGGAGATCCCCGTAGCCGACAGTCGTCGAAGTCACAAAAGCATACCAAAGACCGTCTCCGTAATTTGTGATAGCAGGTTCAACTAGGAAAAGCACGCCTCCTGACCCAAAAACAAAGGTCACAAAACTCAGAGCAAACCGAGTAAAACCCGTAACCTGCATAATATGCCATAACATTTTTAAACGTTTCATTTGTTCTCCTTATTCATACTAGCTCCTGACCGAGCCGTTTTTTCCAATAATCAAAGTGAAGATAGGACATGATCTCCATCAGAGAAAGATAGACAAACTGATAGATCTGATTTAAGCTGATTATCAACTGATATTGTTTGAAAAATGACTGGAAGAAAGACCAGATATGACTGTCTTGAATCAGTCCCTTCTTAACATCAGACAGGATATTAGCTAAAGCTCCCAAGGACTGAAACGGTAAATCCTTGACATTTATATAGATCCGGTCCACCACATCATTCAGACTGGTATCTTGGATGGCATGAAATTCTCCAAAGAGAACTCCTGCCGCTCCAAGAGTAGAAACAAATTCCACCAAATAATTTCTGAGGAAATTTTCTCAACCTTTTCCCATAATGTGTTTAGTGCCATCCATAACGATCCCAACCAGAAAAAGGAAAGAAAACAAGCAAAGAAATTTTGCCGTAAATCCCAAAAAGCTTTAAGACTTGGTGTTGTTGGTTTTTCTAACTCTAAAATCAAGATGGTCATAATAATTGCTAGAACAGCATCTGTCAATACAATTAATCTGTCTTTCTTCATCGGATTGCATCCCCTTTCTTTTTTGTAACATTCTATCTTATCGCATAATATTGGATATTCTTTCATAATCCGACTACAAACAAAAATAAACCAAAAAGTCTGTCCCTATTATGCTATATTTAACTCTAGAAGTATTCATCCATCTAATTAATAAGTATATCATATTTCACAATAAATGAATACTATCAAAGATTCATCCCCTTTCACTTCATCATTTAGTGTTGCTTAGATTTATCAAAAACAACCAAATTTGTATTAATTTCAAGTATCACCTAGTTACAAAAATTTGGGGTGAACAGAAAAAGCATCCCGTATTTTTGATACGAAATGCTTTCAATAAGTTTAAATAAGTTTTAACGTTTACTAAATTGTGATGCTTTACGAGCTTTTTTCAAGCCTGGTTTGGAAAGTATGAATTTCAGTTGGACTAAAAACAGCGTAATATCAAGACTTTTCTCCGCTTTTATAAAAGCGTTTTTCCAATCAAATTCAACTAATTTTATCTAAATGGTGTGGATTTTACCCCCAAAATTACAGAGAATGGAGCTGATAAACACTAAACGTTCACACCATTAGTTAAATGATTTTTTTCATCATTTTTCTTAGATGATAGAACTTCTAATTTATTTCTTATTCAAGCAAAAACAACCTGCTATAAGTAAGAAAGAGGAAGATACAAGAAAAACACGGCGTAAAAACCGATTCAGTTCATTGTCCTCAATCCTTGTCTGCTTCATTTTCTTTTACGAGATCGTTTTGTGAATCTTTTTCAGAGAGTTTTTGATCAATATACTTGTCAATGTTTTCATAAAATTCCTTGGTCGCTTCACTATCTAATGTTGGCGAGTTCTGAACTTGATTCACTTTCAATTGAACAGATTGAATACCGTAAGAGGCTTGTTTTTGGTGGAGTGTTTCTAATTCTTCTTCTGAAATCGGATCTCCAACAACCGTCAAGACCAATTCATTGTCCCTTGACTTGTAGACTTGATTAATAACCGTATAATTGGCGAACTCTTTTCCTACAAACTGTTTGATCCCTTCTTTGCGCGCTTGTTCTATTGTCAGAGTAACTGCCGAATAGCTAGCTGGAAGAATCAACAATACAATCAAAGAAATCAAGCCAATTCTCATTTTAATGCTCAGCTCTTTAAATGAAGTTAAAGGAGATTTTCTCATCAAAATTCTTGTTCCAACAATGTTGGCTAGCATGATAAAGACACAGTTGATCAAGAAAAGATAGAGAGCCCCCAATAAAAATCGTACATTCCCATTAGCTAAACCATAGCCAGCAGTACAGATAGGCGGCATCAAAGCTGTAGCAATGGCTACTCCTGGCACGATATTGTTTGCTTCTTTTTTCCTTGAACCGATCACACCAGCAATCCCACCAGCAATAGCAATGAGAACATCCCAAATGGTTGGAGAGGTTCGTGCGATCAACTCGCTACTTGCATAAGACAAGGGAGAAATCCAGAAATACAGAGTCGAGACAAGCAAACTGACCAACACTTGAGTCAATAAAACCTCTAGAGATTGCTTGATTAAACGCGTATCAAAAATAGCTAAACCGAATCCCAGTCCAACAATCGGTGTCATGAGAGGTGAAATTAACATGGCTCCAATAATGACAGCTGTTGAATTCATATTTAGGCCGATAGAGGCAATAAAAATCGCACACATCAAAATCACTGTATCTCTTAATCGAACATGAAGATCATCATATAATTTCTCACGGTATTCACGTGTTGAATAGTTTCCAGTCATTGGTTACTCCTTTTATTTCATATAATTTTGTTTCTGCATGGATGATGGTAGAGAGACTTCTGTCCAGTCTTACATATTTTTCTTCTCACCTGTTATACTTTTGAAAATTATCCTCTAAGTATCCGCCAGTCCATCCTTAACATTATATCAAAAATTTTACAGTCTTTCTCTGACGAAATCTATCAATTGAACAGATAGAGGAAGCAAGAAATTTTTGTTTCCTTATCCGAAGAGGGAAAAACGGTATCAGAAGAACCTTGATACTATGCGTTTTATTCTTTATAATTTAGCTATTTCAAAATTACAAGTTCTCCATTCTTAATTTCCCAAACTTGGTCAAACTTACTTAATAATTCGTTTTGGCGATGTAAAGTAACAATGACGGCACTTGGTAGTTCCAGAACTCTTTCCAATTCCATTTTAAACTGATTAGTATCCAAGGCAGAGAAAGGTTCGTCTAGGATAAGCAATGGATTTTTACGATTTTTCTCACGATTTAAATACATTCGTTGTTGCTGACCACCTGACAGGGATTGTGGTGGAATTTTTTCAAAATCTTCTTCTCTGAATTTTTCATTGAAACTATTGAATAGCGTTACATTATTTTCATAACTCGAAATAAATGTATGTTCTTGTTGCAGAATCATACCGAATCTTCCCCAAAGATGGTCCAAAACAAGCCCATCTAGCACAATTTGTCCTTCAAAATCTTCATCTGTTCCATTTAAAATGTTGAGAAGACTACTTTTTCCAGACCCATTCTTACCAATAAGCGCAATTTTATCCCCTTTTTGAATCGTAGCGGAAGTAATTATCAATTTTGATTCTCCCAGTTGTTTGGAAATGTTTTTCAAAGTAATCGTATCAAAAGAATGTTGAGGTGCTTGAACTGAAACGGGTCTCCCAACAATGTTTTGAAAACTCTTGATTACAGGCTTTACGGACTCTAACATTTGTAAATCATAAAGGATTTCCTGTATTGGTTCAGAAAAAGCATTAATATATCCGAAACTCGCCACCACCTCAGGAATACCGAGTTGCTGGTGAGATAGAGAGTAGGCTAAATAAATAAACAGAACAAGACTAATGAATTCAAAAGAAACACCTGTCAATAAGATGCCTGTAATTTTTGTCAAACCATACTTAAAATACTTATCCTGCAAATTCTTTAGAGAGCTCTTTTGTTGATTCAAAAAATGCGACATAGTTAGTTTATTTACCAAATGATGTCCCATGAGCAAATCCTCCAAAGTTCGATAGTAATCTCCTTGTTTTTTCAAGTAAACCTGTCTACGATTAGCGGTCAACTTCCCAACGATTTTAGGAATTTGAATACTAATTCCAGTGGAAAAGATTAAAATCAGTGATACAATAGGATTAATTGTTCTGCTAATAATGAAAGCGTAAATGATGATACGTAAAATTTGTTTGATAAAACTCATCAATGGAGGAAGGTAATCCTTTTCCAACGAATCTAGGTCATTAGATTGAAAGGAAATATACTCTGCTACTGTTTTCTGCTTGAAATCGTGGTGACTGAGTCCCAGAAGTGAACGAAACCACTCATTTTTCAAAGTAGTCGAAAAGATAATCCCCTGCTTCCAATCAAGTATCATTTGGATATAGTTACAACTCAAATAGCCTGCCACTGACATAGAGTAACCATATAGAGCTACTTGATAATCCCCTTTGATTAATGCCTGCGTGAAATACGGTAACAAAGCTGTGCAGATATTCGATACTACACCAAAAAGAAAATTAAAGAAGAGATACCATCTAATAGTTTTAAGATATGGTAGCATATACGATACTCCTTGCTAATGCGTTTTTTTACATATCTCAGAACAATCTCTACTATTCCTTATTTCAGATAGTGCGATACTCAGACATTGAGTGCAATAATTGTAAATCACACAAGTTCTGCAGTTTTTACTATCATTCAAAATATAATTTGCTATTTTGTAAAATATAGGTCTATCCCATGTTTCTTTGATAGATGTAAAATGAATATTTCCAACACTTCTATTGAAAGTAAGCTTTTCAGTTTTTCTAACGATTTAGGCTATTTCGTGACACACCCACAATCCGTGAAAATTCTGGTTATATCAGATTATGTGATTTTCGTAAGAATTTTATATTGTCTCCAATCATGGTAGTCTCCTTTTACTTGATAAAACTNTTATAACATTTAGAAATTAAAAACTGGTTCAAAATCAATAGGATGTGTGTATTCGATACATTCAATAAATTCTTGGAAACAGTTCTACACCAGTTACACAAATCTATATACACCTATCTCATTCAAAATAAAAAGAAAGCTGCAGTTCTTTTAATCCTGTATCAACGATTCATTCTGAAATCGAATAGGAGACATTTCCCAAGTCTACAATTCACTTCATCTCAAATTAATTTTTGTAATTCACCCTTAGTTTATAGATTTTATACTCAACAAAAGTATAAAGCATACAAAACTTCACTTTGAACCAGTATTTATACTATATTCCGTATTAAAAATTCTATTATTGGTTTTGTAAAAAACAGTCTTCAAATATCCTGAAATATAGCAAAAAGAGATTGGGTAAAAACTCATTGTCTCTTCTCACTCAAGGACTAACTTTACTTGAGCAAACTGAATCCGCACTATCGTTCCTTTTCCAACCTCAGACTCGATACGAATCTGGTGCCCCAGTTCTTCAGAAATTTTCTTAGATAGATAGAGGCCAAGTCCAGATGACTGCTGAGTTAGGCGTCCATTATATCCTGAGAAGCCACGTTCAAAGACTCGGAGGACATCACTGTTTTTTATCCCGATTCCCGTATCCTTGATACAAAGCTCTTGCCCCTCCATATAAATCTCCAGACCACCTTCCTTGGTGTACTTGAGACTGTTTGAGATGATTTGCTCAATAACCACTAGCAGCCACTTTTTATCCGTCACGATTTCTTTATCAAGGTCATGTAGATTGACATTTAGGCCTTTTTGAATAAAGAAAAGAGCATATTTACGAATTATTTCCTTGACCAAATCCTCAATTTGAACCTGCTTTAAGACCAAATCATCATGAAAACTTTCTAAACGCAGGTATTGTAAAACTAGATTGGTATAGGAGTCAATCTTGAAAATTTCCTGTTCTAATTGCTGCTTCAGTTGGCGGTCGGCTACTTCTGCAACTAAGAGTTGACTAGCTGCAATGGGGGTCTTAATCTGATGAACCCACAAGGTATAGTAATCCAGCAAATCCGTCAATTTTCTTTCTGAATCTGACCTCTGCTGATAAAGTTCCATCTCACGCGCTTCTAATTTTTCTGCTAAAACTATTTCCAAAGGAGATTTGGCTTCCCTCTCCCCATAGAGAATTTCCTGACGATATACCTGCATTTCTACCAATATGTCCCAAGCGAAAAATAAAATGGTTACAAAGCAACACAGCAGGAAAAAGTAGAGAAAGTAAATTCCCAAACTGGCAAATAAAAACTGAAAGAGTAAGAGCAGAAACGTCAAAGAAATCAGATAGACAAACAGACGACTACGGGAACGCAGATAGGCTAGAAAAAATTGTTTCCAATCAAGCATGCTTCAGTCCGTACCCTATCCCTTTCTTGGTCTCGATAAATCCTACCAACCCCTGCTCTTCCAACTTTTTACGCAATCGAGCCACATTAACAGATAGGGTATTGTCATCAATGAAAAAGTCACTGTTCCAAAGTTCCCGCATGAGATCGTCACGCGCTACAATATTGCCCGCATGCTCAAACAAAACTCGTAAAATCTGGAATTCGTTCTTGGTCAAATTCAAGACTTGCCCTTGATAATGTAAATCCATTGATTTGGTATTGAGGATAACACCAGCATATTCCAGTAAACTCTCGTCACGCCCAAACTCATATGAACGTCGCAACAAGCCCTGAACTTTGGCTAAAAGAACCTGCTGGTCAAAAGGCTTGGTCACAAAGTCATCCGCCCCCATATTGATTGCCATGACAATATCCATAGCCTGGTCTCTCGAAGACAGAAACATGATGGGGACCTTGGAAATCTTGCGAATTTCCTGACACCAGTGATAGCCATTAAACAAGGGCAAACCAATATCCATGAGGACCAGATGAGGTTCCGACTGGACAAAAAGACTCAAAACTTCCATAAAGTCTTCTACCAGGACCACTTCAAATCCCCATTCAGAGAGCATTTTCCCGACCTGTTGACGAATAACCTGATCATCTTCTACTAATAAAATCTTTTGCATCTGATTCTCCTTTGCTAATTTTAGGAGTCTTAAATCCTTTAGTATAAATAGAGGGCTTAGTATCTAATACTTTTTTGACATTTCCTTGTCACAACAGCTCAAAAACAGATAGTGAATAACCCCATTGATATCATACCTTATTTTCAGACATAGTGCCAGCACTACCCATTTATTTTTAATTTTTTCAACCCTCATTTCAGTTCTTTTATACATCCCCTTAACCAAAATTTATATCTATTCTTCCAAACCTTGAGTGTAGTTAAAACGACACTCTATACTCTTCTAACATTGAAAAGCTCCTTATCAAGTGGTATCCGTAAAAAGTTCTAGCTTTCAGATTGACAATCTGAAAAAGATTTGTTAAGATATGAATGAACAATATTTAATATTCATTCAGAAAAGAGGTGAATCAAATTGGACAAAAAACAGGCTTTGAAATCCGCAGCTTATGAAGTTTTTTCAAAAAAAGGATACAAGGCGACAGGAATTTCAGAAATTGCTAGACAAGCTCATATGGCAGTCGGATCTTTTTATAACTATTACGAAAGTAAAGAGGCTATTTTTTTAGATATCTATATTGATGAAAACAGCCGTGTTCGCCAAACTATGATCGAAGAACTGGATTGGGAAATTGATATGATTGATCTTATTAGTCAACTCTTTGCTCAATCCAGAGCACTCGTTTCTTCCAATAAAATCCTTGCAGAATGGTACAATCCTGCCATAGCAGATGAGTTGCATAGCTACTATTCCTCAGAAGAAGGGAAAGTCACGAATCCATTTCATCAATTTCTCGTGAAAACCTTTACTCATCGTTTGCAGGCTGAAGGCCATTCTCCAGAAAAAATTCAAGATATTTTACAAGTTTACAACCTATTTTACTACATGGATATGCATATCACAGAAAATGATTTTCCAGATATTAGCAAAACTGTAGAAATACTAGCAACCAACTTCATTAAAGGAATACTGAAATAAAGAAATCTTTTCTTTATTTTTTGGAAATTATTGAATGAAAAAAAATATTATTCATTCATAGAAAATTACTACACTATAGGAGTTAAAAATGAAACGAGGGAAAAAAATGTTCATAATTATTCTAACTACACTTGGAGTGCTCGGCTTTATATCTTGGGGAATCATTACCTATCTTGGACGAAGTCAAACTTTATCGATAAAATCCATTGAAAATCCCAGCGGAGATTTGTATTTAGTTCACATCACAAAACCAAAAAATCAAATATGGAAAGCTGGCTCCTATGCTCAGTTTAAGCTTCCTGACAGCTCGTTTGGCCCAGACAAAAGTCCAGTAAAGGAGGATCAGGCTAGCCGATGGCTAACCCTTGCTTCCACTCCTGATGAGGATGAAATTCTTATTGTAACCCATAATAGTGGTAGCGTGTTTAAGGAAACCTTAACACATTTACCAGCTGGTAGTAAAATTGAGATGAGTTGGCTGGAGTCATCTTTATCTGTTAAAGACAATGACCAAGCACTGGTTTGTTTTGCCTCTGATGTCGGTATTTCTACTCTGCGTCCAGTTGTGAAAGAGTGGGCTGGTAAGCGCTCCATCATTCTTAATCATTTAGACAAAGGAGTAAACATTTTTGATAATGAGTTAAGAGAGCTTAGTAAGAATAATCCTAATCTAACTTATAAAACTAGCGAAACCTTTTCTCAAAGCCAAGCATTTTTAAAAAATGCGGTTGTGAAATACGGCAACCAAGCTATTTATCTCTTAACCGGCCAACCTGATGATGTAAATGAGATGAAGAATTTTTTAAAGGAAAACGGGATTGATAGCAAAAACATTCAAGCAAGTTCGTTTAGAGGTTTGAAATAAAAGCAAACTGTCTTCTATGTGTCTGAATCATACCATTATAGGTCGGTATGTAGAGAGCTCGTACAAACCAACTAGTAAATTCTATGTGATTGTGATAAGATAAATAAAAAGAAAGGAGCTCTTATGGCCAATATTTTTGATTATCTGAAAGATGTCGCATACGATTCCTTTTACGACCTACCTTTAAATGAATTAGATATTCTAGCCTTAACAGAAACCACCTACCTACCCTTTGATAATCTGGTATCCACAAGTCCTCAGCGACTTTTAGACTTGGCACCTCAGGTTCCAAGAGAGCCCACTATGTTGACCAGTAAAAATCGCCTCCAGTTATTGGACAAACTGGCTCAACACAAGCGCTTCAAAAATTGCAAACTCTCCTATTTTATCAACGAAATCGACCCTGAGCTGCAAAAGCAGTTTGCGGCTATGACCTACCGCCTCACTCTCGATACCTATCTGATTGTCTTTCGTGGGACTGATGATAGTATCATTGGCTGGAAGGAAGATTTCCACCTGACCTATATGAAAGAAATTCCTGCTCAGAAGCACGCTCTCCGCTATTTAAAGAACTTTTTTGCCCAACACCCTCAGAAAAAAGTCATTCTGGCTGGGCATTCCAAGGGAGGAAATCTAGCCATTTATGCTGCTAGCCAAATTGAGCAAAGCTTGCGAAATCAGATTACAGAAGTCTATACTTTTGATGCGCCTGGTCTCCACACAGAATTGACACAAACTGCAGGCTATCAAAGGATAATGGATAGAACCAAGGTCTTCATTCCACAAGGTTCCATTATCGGTAGGATGCTGGAAATTCCTGCCCACCAAATCATCGTTCAGAGTAATGCCTTGGGTGGCATCGCCCAGCACGATACCTTTAGTTGGCAGATTGAGGACAAGCACTTCGTCCAACTGGATAAGACCAATAGTGATAGTCAACAGGTAGACACAACCTTTAAAGAATGGGTAGCGACAGTCCCTGACGAAGAACTCCAGCTCTACTTCGACCTCTTCTTTGGCACTATTCTTGATGCTGGAATTAGCTCCATCAATGACTTATCTTCCTTCAAGGCTATCGAACACATTCATCATCTCTTTGTCCAAGCGCAATCCCTCACTCCAGAAGAAAGGGAAACCATGGGACGCCTCACTCAATTATTGATTGATACCCGTTACCAAGCATGGAAGAATAGATAATCCACATAAAAAACCCAACTAATCACTTGATTAGTTGGGTTTTCATTTATGAAATTGAATTCCTTTGTTTAATCTTTAATGATTAAAACATTAGTCTTCTTTTTTCTTGCGTGCCACAAGACCAAATCCGCTCAATACTCCAAGAAGTCCAAGAGCTGCTAGGCTTGAGTGATCTTCTGTACCAGTATTAGGCAATTCCTTAGCTGGTTTAGCTGGAGCTGGTTTTGATGGTTTCGCAGGTTCTGGTTTCACAGAAGGAATGATTTTTTCATAAACATGAACTGTGTCACCATTTGGAAGTTTCTTAGTCTCTACGAAGCGGTAGCCTGGGATATTTTTCTTAGGTTGTTCACCGTCTTCTGTTGGATAGTTTGGAATTTCATTTCCATCTTTATCCTTGAATGATGTCTTAACTTTCTCATAAACGTGTTCTACATCGCCATTTGGAAGTTTCTTAGTCTCTACGAAGCGGTAGCCTGGAATATCTTTCTTAGGTTGTTCACCGTCTTCTGTTGGATAGTTTGGAATTTCTTTACCATCTTTATCCTTGTGACTTGTCTTAACTTTCTCATAAACGTGTTCTACATCGCCATTTGGAAGTTTCTTAGTCTCTACGAAGCGGTAACCTGGGATATCTTTCTTAGGTTGTTCGCCATCTTCACTTGGATTTCCTGGAATCTCATTTCCTTCTTTATCCTTGAATGATGTCTTAACTTTTTCGTAGACGTGCTCTGTATCTCCATTTGGAAGTTTCTTAGTTTCTACGAAGCGGTAACCTGGAATATCTTTCTTAGGTTGTTCGCCATCTTCACTTGGATTTCCTGGAATCTCATTTCCTTCTTTATCCTTGAATGATGTCTTAACTTTTTCGTAGACGTGCTCTGTATCTCCATTTGGAAGTTTCTTAGTTTCTACGAAGCGGTAACCTGGAATATCTTTCTTAGGTTGTTCGCCATCTTCACTTGGATTTCCTGGAATTTCGTTTCCTTCTTTATCCTTGAATGATGTCTTAACTTTTTCGTAGACGTGCTCTGTATCTCCATTTGGAAGTTTCTTAGTTTCTACGAAGCGGTAACCTGGAATATCTTTCTTAGGTTGTTCGCCATCTTCACTTGGATTTCCTGGAATCTCGTTTCCTTCTTTATCCTTGAATGATGTCTTAACTTTTTCGTAGACGTGCTCTGTATCTCCATTTGGAAGTTTCTTAGTTTCTACGAAGCGGTAACCTGGAATATCTTTCTTAGGTTGTTCGCCATCTTCACTTGGATTTCCTGGAATTTCGTTTCCTTCTTTATCCTTGAATGATGTCTTAACTTTTTCGTAGATGTGTTTTGTATTTCCTTTTTCGTCTACTTCAGTTTTAACAATCTTGTATCCTGGGATATCTTTAGTTGGTTTAGTTCCATCTTCTGTTGGTGAAAGTGGGTTGCCATCTTTATCAACGAATGAAGTATCAGGACGAACTGTTGGAGTGTAAGTAGCTGTTACTGGTGTACCATTCTTATCTACACGTTTAACGGTTACGCCTGTTGCTTTACCTACGAAGTCAGGTTCTGGGGTGAAGGTTACTTTACCGTTTTCATCGATTGTGTATGTTCCTTCACCTGGTACTTTCTTCTCAGTTGTGCCATCGTCAAATGTTGGTTTAACAGTTTCATCGATTTCAACTGGAACTTCCTTACCGTTGATTGTAACTTTTCCACCTTCAAATGTTGGTGTGCCTTCTTGAGGTTGTCCTTTAGGACCTTCTGATTCAGAATCTTTTGAAGTTGGTGTTACTGGAACGACTACAGGAGTGTACTTAGCTGTGATTGGTGTGCCGTTCTTATCTACACGTTTAACAGTTACACCTGTTGCTTGACCAGTGAATGTTTTCTCTGGGGTGAAGGTTACTTTACCGTTCTCGTCGATTGTGTATGTTCCTTCGCCTGGTACTTTCTTCTCAGTTGTGCCATCTTCGAATGTTGGCTTAACAGTTTCGTCGATTTCTACAGTTTTTTCTTCACCATTTACAGTAACTTTTCCACCTTTAAATGTTGGTGTTCCTTCTTGAGTAGCACCTTGAACATTTGTAGTGATGACATCTGAACTTGTTGGTGTTGCTGGTTTCACAACTGGTGTGTAAGTAGCTTTAACTGGCGTGCCGTTCTTATCTTCGCGTTGAACTGTGACACCTGTTCCTTTACCTGTGAAGTTCTTTTCTGGGGTGAATGTAACTGTTCCATCTGGAGCTACTGTGTATGTTCCTTCACCTTCGATAGTTACTGAATCAACTGGATCTCCTGTTTTCGGATCTACCAATTTAGCTGGTTTATCTTCATCAATTTCAACAGTTTTTTCTTCACCATTTACAGTAACTTTTCCACCTTGGAATACTGGTTTGCCTGTTTGAGTTGAACCTTGGATATCTTCAGTTACTGCGTCTGTTCCTGTTGGTGTTGCTTTCTTAACAACTGGAGTGTATTTAGCTGTTACTGGTGTGCCGTTCTTATCTTCGCGTTGAACTGTAACACCTGTTCCTTTACCTGTGAAGTTCTTTTCTGGGGTGAAGGTTACTGTTCCATCTGGAGCTACTGTATATGTTCCTTCACCTTCGATAGTTACTGAATCAACTGGATTTCCTGTTTTTGGATCTACCAATTTAGCTGGTTTATCTTCATTGATTTCAACAGTTTTCTCTTTACCATCGATTGTTACTGTTCCACCCTTGAATTCAGGTTTACCTGTTTGAGTTGAACCTTGAATATTTTCAGTTACAGCATCTGTTCCTGTTGGTGTTACTGGTTTAACTTCCGGTGTGTATGTAGCTTTAGCTGGTGTGCCGTTCTTATCTTGACGAACTACCTCAACACCTTTGGCTACTCCTGTAAATTGTGGTTCTGGCTTGAATGTTACTGTTCCATCTGGAGCTACTGTGTATGTTCCTTCACCTTCTACAGTGACTGAATCAACTTGTTCTCCAGTTTTTGGATCTACCAATTTAGCTGGTACTGTATCGTCGATTTCAACAGTTTTCTCTTCACCGTTAACCATAGCTGTTCCACCTTGGAATACTGGTTTGCCTGTTTGAGTTGCACCTTGAACATCTACAGTTTTAGCTGGTTCTGCTGTTGGTGTTACAGGTACGATAGATGGAGTATAAGTTGTAGAAACTTTTGTTCCATTTGCGTCCTCTGCTTGAACATCAGCAGGTGTAACATTACCTGTGTAAGATTTATCTGTTGGTGTGAAGGTTACTTCACCTGTTGCTGGATCAATTGAGTAAGTACCTACTGGAGTTACTCCGTCCTCAGCATATGCTGGAGTTGTTTGACCAGCTGGAACTTCATTTCCTTCTTTATCAAGAAGCTTGTAAGAGTTCTCTTTGATTGGAGCAATAGTGTCTCCAGGAGCGAATGTTGGAGTTCCTTTTTGAGTTTCACCTTGGATAGCTTCTGATGTAGCCGGTTCTGCTGTTGGAACTACCGGAGTAATCTTCGGTGTGTAAGTTGTTTCTACAGCTGTACCATTCTTATCTTTAGCTTGAACTCGTACTGGTTGTACTTCACCTGAATATGTCTTATCTGTTGGTTCGAATACTGCAACAGCTTTTCCATCTACAGTTTTAAGAGTGTACTTACCAATTACGTTTCCTTCTGGATCTTTAGCTGGTACTTCAGTAGCTGGTTGTCCATCTTCACCTAGAAGTGTGTAAGTAGATGGATCGATTTCTACAGTTTTTTCTTCTCCAGCAATTGTAGTTTTTCCTGCTTCAAATGAAACTGGACTTTCTTGAGTCTTACCTTGAACATCTTCAGTTGTAGCTGGTGTTGCTGTTGGTGTTACTCCTACGATATTTGGAGTATAAGTTGTAGAAACTTTTGTTCCATTCTTATCTTCAGCTTGAACTTTAGCTGGTTGTACTGGTCCTGTGTAAGATTTGTCTGTTGGTGTGAAGGTTACTACACCTGTTGTTGGATCTACAGTGTATTCCCCAACTTTTTTACCACTTGGGTCTAGAGCATCTACTGGTCCATTTGCTTCTGTTCCATCTGGATTTAATAATTTTACAGAACCCTCTTTAATAGGTACTTCTGTATTTCCTTCTGTAAATGTTGGTTTACCTGTTTGAGTTTCACCTTGTACTCCTGTTGAAGTTGCTGGAGCTGCTGTTGGTTTAACAGGTGTTACAGTTGGAGTGTATTTTGCAGTAGCTGTTGCTGTTACAGGTTGACCATTTTTATCTTGACCTACTGGTGCTGTTAATGATACATCAATACCTTTAGCAGTTCCTGTAAATTGTGGTTCTGGAGTAAATGTTACCGCTCCAGTTGTTGGATCGATTGTATAAGTTCCTTCACCTTTTACAGTTACAGTTGTTTCATCAGTTGGTTTTCCAGTCGCTGGATCTACTAACTTAGCTGGGTATTGTGCACTTGGTGTTACTGCATCTGGCGCAGTTCCATCACCATCTTTATCTACGTCAATTGAGAATTTAGGTGTTTTCGTTTGTGGTTTCCCTTGGATATCTGTTGATTCTTCAGGTGTTCCAACGATTTGTTTTGGAGTTACAGTTGGAATGTAACGACCATCCATAGATCCTTTAGTTGCTAAGCCAGTTAGTTGAACTTGTTCACTGACTAATTCTAGTTGGTCTTTAGCTTCACCTGCACCACCGATGATTTGGCGACCTTCATTACCCCAACCAGTAGTGTTACCATTGATATCTGTACGACGAATCGTAATACCATCTGCTGTACCTACAAAGTTTGCTTCTGGGATAAATTCTACATCTACATTTGCACCGTTATCAGTAATCTTGTATTTACCTTGCCCTGGTACAACGTAGTATCCATCAACTAGGTCAGCATCTGTTACTAATGTACCATCTGGTTTAACGATTTGTGATTTAACAGTTGTATCTATTGCATTGTCTTTATCAAAATCATAGTTCTTTTGACCATATGCGTTGAATGCTACAGTAGATGTTTGAGTTGCACCTTGTACATCTGTTGTTTCTCTCTTAGTTCCACGTGGTGGAATTGTTTGTTGGATTTGGAAATCTTCTACTTCACCTGAGTAGGCAATACCAGTAGGAGCCTTGACATCTGCTTTATCGTATGCAATACGAAGACGTGTAGCTAATTTTGTTGCACTGGTATCCACATTTTGAACTGTGTTTGTCCAAGTAAGAGTAACCTTACCATCAGCAGTCACTTCTGTCACACCAGCGGCTTCATCTTCATCGAATTTTCCATTGTTGTTAAAGTCAATCCAACCGTTAACGTAAGCTTTAGCTTCTCCGTCTAGGTGGGCATCGAAAGTCATTGAGTAAGTTCCATCATTAACTTTTTTCAACTTATAGTTATCATTTGGAGCAACATCATCACCCATCAATTGACGAGCACCTTCATCAGCATTACCGATACCATTGATATCATCGTATACAAAGGCATTTGTTTTGTTAATTGGAGTTGTTCGAACATCAACGTCAGCCGGTACAGAACCTAGATATGGTTGGTGTTGACCGTCAGACTTAGAAATAGAGTGGGCTACACGACCGTATGAAGCTGGAGCATCCCCTTCATCTAGGACCATAAATCCTAGCATAGATCCTTGTTGACCTGCAGAAAAGATGTACATACCAATGTTTTTAGCATTACGCGTCATTACCAATGGAGTAGAGAAACCTGAATCACGGTGAGTTGAGACCGGTCCAAAAACTTGTGTCCCTAATCCATCTGTGTGATATTTACCATCTTCTGCTTTCATCGCAATAACAGTATCTGATGTCACAGTTGTATTGAAGAAGCCAGCTGCTTTATCCGCTTTGAATTTTTCAAAGGCTTCTTTCCCTGAACCATTAAGAGTATATTCTACCCCAAATTGTCTACGATAACCATCTTGCCCATGTCCGGCAGAAGGCAATGTTCTGTATTCATAAGTTTCTGCAGTATAAGAACGAGCAGTACTATATCTTGGTGTCGTATTTGATAATTCAGTTACTAATTCAAATCCATCTCCATCTGTTTTGTAGATTTCAACTTCTGACGAACCAGCTTCTTCCCCTGTTAAGAATACAACGTTGGCTGGAACTTCTGTTCCATTTAATGTAGCTTTAACTGAGAATTCTACCCCTACGTTAGCTCCATCTTTAACAGACTGGATAACCGTTTTACCTTTAGTATCCATTCCGTTTGTTTTCGCAACAGAGTAACCTCCTTGCTGTACTACTTTTAATTCAGCTGGATCCCCATTTTTATACTCATTAACAGCATTTGCATCATAACCTGCTCCACCACGTTTTTTGTACTCATCCGTTGAGTTGAATGGCGCTAATTTAGTAACTGTTAAGGTTACAACATAGCCTGGAGAAATTTCTTGTGTAAACTTAGTACCTACTTGAAGTTTACCATCTGGGCCAAGATTTTCAATTTTCGCTTTCGGATTTGAAATGTCAAACCACTTGATTTGTTTTGTCAGACGTTCTGTGTTCTTATCTGCATACTTCTTCCAGTGGTTGATTTGTTCTTCTTCTGATAGAGGTGGAGTCGTAACTGTATCAGCAATGTCTGCTAAGACTGCTGAAAACTTACCATCACGACCAATACCTGCATTTTTCAGCTCGTTGTATACTGCAAGGATTGACTCATTTAAACGTGCAAGTTGTGCTTCTACTTGCTCTTTTGTGACACTCTTATCAGCTAGAAGAGATTTTGTTTCAGCAAGAACTGTTTGGTTTTTAGCTACTGCCGCTTCAACAGCCGCTTTGTTTTCTTCCTTCACTTCCTTTTTAGAAAGTTCAGCAGTTGCTAATTTATTAGTCACTTCTGCTTCAGATGAAGCTTTGTCAAGTGCTGTTTTAGCTTCTGAAAGAGATTTTTCTGCTGGAGTAGCTTTCTTTTCAGCTTCAGCTTTAGCAGCTGCTTTTTCAGCTTCTAATTTTTTCTGTTGACCCATAGCATCTGATTCAGCTACGGCTTGACCCAATGCTGAAAGTTTGTCAGCTAAAGTATTCACATCCAATTGACTTGCTTCTGGATTTGAAAGTGTTGCTTTAGCTGCAGCTAAAACTTCCTTAGCTGAGTTTACTACAGACGCATCTGCATTTTTAGCAGATGCTAATTTCATTTCTAAAGTAGCAACATTCGCTTCAAGAGCTGCTTTATTTGCTTTCTTAGCTTCCTGTACTTTAACTTCAGGTTTTGCTTCTTCTACTTTAGTTTCTGGCTTCACGGCTTCCTTTTCTTTATTAGAATCCGCTTGATTTGCTGGGGCAGTAGTTGCCGCTACTGATGCTTCTGCACCTTGAACTTCCGTTGCTGATACCGCACCATTTCCAAGAAACATCAAACCAGCTGCAACTGCTACTGATGCTGCTCCAAAGCTATATTTCCGGATACCATAACGGATGTACTTTTCTACTCTATAATCTTGTTGTTGCTTGCCTTTCATTTAGACCCACAACCTCCTTTTTTTATTTTGATGTCGATTTACAAGTTATTGATATCGCAAACTCACATCTAACCTCAGATGAAAACAAAAGATGTTAGAAGTCATTTTCAATATCATAAAATTGTCTACAACATACAGCTTTATGATATCATATTTCCTAGTCTATGGCAAATAAAATGGCTTATTTTTTTATTCTAAATTTAAAATAAATATTTTCCAAAAACACAATAATTTTCTGACTATTTAACTTGTTTTGTTAGATATATCAAAGAGTTATAGGTTACATACTATATTTTGTAGTTTTAATATATTAATTTAAGTTAACTCTACATGTATATTTTGCTGTTCACAGACAAAAACTTGTCTCTACTGTAAGATACAATTTTTTTGATTCATTATCTATTTTTTCAATAATTTACTCTCCAGCTCATTAGATTTATTTTAAATTCCAGTCAATTAAAAACTCTAGCTAGTTCATAACTCTAAAAATAGCTATCTTTATTTTAGACAGAATGAAATAGATAACCAGTAACCTTCTTTAAAAGAGAAGGATTTTCTATCCACTCTATTCTCCCTAACTGTGCTATACTTAATTTAGTACATTCTTTGAGATCGGAGCTAGTATGAAAATCCATAAAACTGTGAATCCTATTGCCTATGAAAACACCTATTATTTGGAAGGTGAAAAACACCTCATTGTTGTCGATCCTGGTAGCCATTGGGAAGCCATTCGTCAGACAATAGAGAACATCAACAAACCTATCTGTGCTATTTTCTTGACCCACGCCCATTATGACCATATCATGAGTCTGGACTTGGTTCGCGAGACTTTTGGCAATCCTCCAGTCTATATTGCAGAGAGTGAAGCCAGCTGGCTATATACTCCTGTCGATAATCTCTCTGGGCTTCCTCGCCACGATGATATGGCAGATGTGGTCGCAAAACCTGCAGAGCACACCTTTGCCTTTCATGAAGAATACCAACTAGAGGAATTTCGTTTCACTGTCTTGCCAACACCAGGTCACTCTATCGGTGGTGTTTCTATCGTCTTTCCTGATGCTCACCTAGTCTTAACAGGGGATGCTCTTTTCCGAGAAACAATCGGACGGACCGACCTTCCGACTGGTAGCATGGAGCAACTCCTTCATAGTATCCAGACCCAACTCTTCACTCTACCAAACTATGATGTCTATCCAGGGCATGGTCCAGCTACTACTATTGCCCACGAAAAGACTTTCAATCCCTTTTTCTAGCAAGCAAAAAACCAAGGAAACTTTTATCCTTGGTTTTTGTGTACTGCTATTTTGTGACTTTAGAATCTAGCCTAGTTTTAAATTTCATCAAATACTAGTTGACTGGGGCAAATTCTTTCCATTCAAATTTAGCTAAATCAAGTTCATTAGAAGAAATCCCTAAGATTTGCTCTGGCTTTTGATCACTACCAATTTGAAAGATTCCTTCTTTAATCTTCTGCACTCCATCTTTATTAAAAGCATACAGACTTAAGTTCATTTCTGGTCGTGTTGACTGCCAGTCTGCATATCTGACTTGACCGTTTTCATAAATAACTAAACTGGAACGAAAACCACCTGCAGAAGCTACATAAGCTGTATGAAGCAACTTGGGTTGTTTATTCTCTAAATAGTAAATGGCTGAAACAAATTTTTCATCTCCAATAAGTAACTCGTCTTGACCATCCTTATTCAAATCAGCAATAACATATTTCCAATCTGGTGCATTTTTATAATCCATTCGAGAGAAAATCAAACCATATTCATCTGAAGCAATCTTGTGTTGTTTATTTTCCTCGTACAAATCTTCTCTATTACCTTGCTTTAAAAGGTCTGTATAATGATTGTACCGCTCTATTACTTCCTTGTACAAATCTTTTCCTGTTTCGCTTTTCGTTTCCATTGTTGTTGGTGGCGTTGCCATTGAAGAACTTGTACTAGTTTGGCTCTCTGACTTCGTAGAGCTTTCCTTCTGTTCCTCTTTGGTAGAAGATGATTGTGTTGCCGAAGGTTCTATTTTTTCATCTTTTTTGTTTGCACCACAAGATGCTAAAACAAAAACAGTAAGAATAGCTGAAAATATCATTAAAAATTTCTTCATATTAACCTCTTTAACCCATCCTATATAGATTTACGGATTTTAGTATTAGATTCAATTCATTACCAAATAATGACGCGGTCTTCTGGTGAACGCCACATACCATCTCCTTCTTTGACATCATAGGTTGTAAAGAAATCATCGAAGTTTGGTACTTGCACATTGACACGGAGTTTGGCTGGTGCGTGCACATCGACACTAGCCAAAAGTTTCATAAATTCTGGACGACCTTTCATGCGCCAGATGCGACCGAAGTTATGGAAGAACTCTTCTGCTGAGAAGTCTGGTTCTCGCTTGGCTGCTTCAAGCGCTGCAGCAATTCCTCCCAAGTCAGCCACGTTTTCTGACACAGTCAATTTACCGTTAATGGTTGCACCATAAGAATCCTGTCCATCAAATTGGTCAATAACTTTTTGTGTTTTCTCCTTGAAGGCAGCATAGTCACTCTCTGTCCACCAATCCTTTAGGCTACCATTTTCATCAAAGGAAGCTCCATTGGTATCAAAGGCGTGGGAAATTTCATGGGCAATAACTGCTCCAATACCACCGTAGTTAGCAGAAGATGACTGATGCAAGTCATAGAAAGGTGCTTGTAAAATAGCCGCCGGGAAGACAATCAGGTTCTTCTGTGGATTGTAGTAGGCATTGACCATATGAGCAGGCATGCCCCACTCCTTGTAGTCTACAGGCTGGTTCCACTTACTCCAACTGTGTTTGATTTCCACACGCGCAAAGGCTAGAGCATTGTCAAAAAGACTAACATTTTCATCCACTACCTTGTCCTTATAGCGTTCTGGCAATTCTTCTGGATAACCGATATAAGGCTTGATGACATTGAGTTTGACGATGGCCTTGTCACGAGTTTCAGGAGTCAGCCAGTCATTTTTAGCCAAGCGTTCCTTATAGACATCAATCATAGTTGCCACTTTTTTCTCTACATCTGCCTTAGCCTCTGGAGAGAATTTTTCATGGGCATACCAAAGACCTAAAGCTTGTTTGAATGGACCTTGTGCTAACTGGTAGGCTGCCTTGACCTTGTCTTTGGCTTCCGGAACTCCTGAAAGCGCACGGCTATAGGCACCTGACAAGACACGAATTTCTTCTGTTAAATAGCTGGTTGAGAGATTCACAACACTTAAAATTAAGGTTGCCTTGAGGAGAGGCCAAGCTTCTTCACTATAGAATTGGTCTGCTGCTTTCCAGAAACGTTCCTCGTCTACAATAACCTTGTCTGGCACTTGTCCAAGAACCGCTTGGAAGAAGTCATCCAGAGGTAAGGCAGGCGCGAATTTTTTGAAATCTTCATATGAATATGGATGGTAGAGTTTAGCATACTCTGAACTTTCTTCATTAGAGAGCACCACTGCTGCAACTCGGCGATCCAATTCTAGTCTTTTCTCTAGCAAGTCTTCAATTTCTTCATCAGAGAAATCATAAGCCTTGAGAAGATTTGCGCTACTTTCTTTCCAAAGAGTCAAGAGCTCTTCTCGCTGAGGATGATCTTCAGCATAGTAGGTCGTGTCTGGCAGGATTGTGCTTGGAGCGCTAGCCCATAGAACATTGATTCTAGCATCCATAAAGTCTGGCGATACACCAAAAGGAAGGAAGTTAGGTTTTCCTGCAAGTTCAAACTCTGCTAGTCTAGCTGTAAAATCCGCAAAAGTCTCCAATTCTTGGAACTCTTTAAGAAGAGGCAAAACAGGTTTGATACCGTCAGCTTCTCTCTTATCAAAGTCACGAACTAGGTGATGGTATTTGACAAAATTTTCTAAAATAGCATCCTCAGGCACTTCTTCTCCTGCCAACCACTTGTCTGTTGTCGCCAACATCAGGTCTTCAATTTCCTGGTCTAAATCAACAAAACCTCCCGTTTGAGACTTATCTGCTGGGATTTCAGCTGTTTTCTGCCATTCTCCATTGATAGCATCATAAAAATCATCTTGATAACGTGTCATCTTGTTCTCACTTTCATTTTTTTAAGTTATTGCTAGCTTAACAAAAATTACCTGGGAATGCAATTAAAAATGAACTTTCCTTTTCTTTCATTTTTCAGTTATTATTTTAAATTTTTCAAAAATTAACTTGACTTAATTTTTTTTTTAAGGTATATTAAGAGTCAGGAGGAATACAACTGTATGATACGTATCGAAAACCTCAGTGTCTCCTACAAAGAAACGTTGGCACTTAAGGATATTTCACTAGTGCTCCAAGGACCAACAATTACAGGTATCATTGGTCCAAACGGTGCTGGAAAATCAACACTTTTAAAAGGTATGCTGGGAATTATCCCACATCAAGGTCAGGCATTTCTCGATGACAAGGAAGTTAAAAAATCCTTACACCGAATTGCCTATGTCGAACAAAAAATCAATATCGACTACAACTTTCCCATCAAGGTCAAGGAATGTGTCTCACTAGGACTATTTCCCTCTATTCCTCTCTTTCGTAGTTTAAATGCTAAACATTGGAAAAAAGTAGAGGAAGCCCTTGAAATCGTCGGTCTAGCTGACTACGCAGAACGGCAAATCAGTCAACTGTCTGGAGGTCAATTCCAGCGGGTATTGATTGCCAGATGTTTGGTTCAGGAAGCCGATTATATCCTCTTGGATGAACCTTTTGTTGGGATTGACTCTGTCAGTGAAGAAATCATCATGAATACGCTGAGAGATTTAAAAAAAGCTGGTAAGACGGTTCTCATCGTTCACCATGATCTCAGCAAGGTTTCCCACTACTTCGATCAAGTCTTACTTGTCAATCGAGAAGTGATTGCCTTTGGTCCGACCAAAGAAACCTTTACCGAAGCCAATCTCAAAGAAGCTTACGGTAATCGACTCTTTTTCAATGGAGGTGACCTATGATTGCAGAATTTATCGATGGATTGCAAAAATTCCATTTCTTACAAAATGCCTTGATAACAGCTATTGTCGTTGGGATCGTAGCTGGAGCTGTTGGATGTTTCATCATCCTACGCGGGATGTCACTTATGGGAGATGCCATTTCACATGCTGTCTTACCAGGTGTAGCCCTCTCCTTTATCTTGGGCCTTGACTTCTTTATCGGAGCCATTGTCTTTGGACTGCTAGCTGCTATCATCATTACCTACATCAAGGGAAACTCGATTATCAAAAGCGATACCGCCATCGGCATTACCTTTTCTTCTTTCTTAGCCCTCGGTATCATCTTGATTAGTGTCGCTAAAAGTTCAACTGACCTTTTCCATATCCTTTTTGGTAATATCCTAGCCGTCCAAGATACGGATATGTTTATTACTATGGGTGTTGGGGCAATCATTCTCTTGTTAATCTGGATTTTCTTCAAGCAACTCTTGATAACTTCCTTTGATGAACTCTTGGCCAAAGCCATGGGAATGCCTGTCAATTTCTATCACTACCTTCTCATGGTACTCCTGACTCTCGTGTCTGTGACAGCCATGCAAAGTGTCGGAACTATCCTGATTGTAGCCATGCTGATTACCCCAGCTGCAACTGCTTATCTTTATGCTAATAGCCTGAAAAGCATGATTTTCCTTTCCTCAACCTTTGGAGCTACAGCTTCAGTTTTGGGACTCTTTATCGGTTATAGCTTTAACGTTGCGGCAGGTTCTAGTATCGTGCTTACAGCCGCTAGTTTCTTTCTCATTAGCTTCTTTATCGCTCCAAAACAACGATATTTGAAACTAAAAAATAAACATTTGTTAAAATAAGGGGTAAAGCCCCAATAAATTGGAGGATCTAATGAAAAAATTAGGTACATTGTTGGTTCTTTTTCTTTCCGCCATTGTTCTCGTAGCATGTGCTAGCGGAAAAAAAGATGCAGCTTCTGGTCAAAAACTAAAAGTTGTTGCTACAAACTCTATCATCGCTGATATTACTAAAAATATTGCTGGTGACAAGATTGATCTTCACAGTATCGTTCCTGTTGGTCAAGACCCACACGAATACGAACCACTACCTGAAGATGTTAAGAAAACTTCTCAAGCTGATTTGATTTTCTATAACGGTATCAACCTTGAAACAGGTGGCAATGCTTGGTTTACAAAATTGGTAGAAAATGCCAAGAAAACTGAAAACAAAGACTACTTTGCAGTCAGCGAAGGCGTTGATGTTATCTACCTTGAAGGCCAAAACGAAAAAGGCAAAGAAGACCCACACGCTTGGCTTAACCTTGAGAATGGAATGATTTTTGCTAAAAACATCGCCAAACAATTGAGCGCTAAAGACCCTAGCAACAAGGAATTCTACGAAAAAAATCTCAAAGAATATACTGATAAGCTAGACAAACTTGACAAGGAAGCTAAGGAGAAATTTAACAACATCCCTGCTGAGAAAAAACTCATTGTAACTAGTGAAGGATGTTTCAAATACTTCTCTAAAGCCTATGGTGTCCCAAGTGCCTATATCTGGGAAATCAACACTGAAGAAGAAGGAACACCTGACCAAATCAAGACCTTGGTTGAGAAACTTCGCCAAACAAAAACTCCTTCCCTCTTTGTAGAATCAAGTGTGGATGACCGTCCAATGAAAACTGTTTCTCAAGACACAAACATTCCAATCTATGCACAAATCTTTACTGACTCTATCGCAGAACAAGGTAAAGAAGGCGACAGCTACTACAACATGATGAAATACAATCTTGATAAGATTGCTGAAGGATTAGCAAAATAATACTCTTCGAAAATCTCTTCAAACCACGTCAGCTTTATCTGCAACCTCAAAGCGGTGCTTTGAGCAACCTGCGGCTAGCTTCCTAGTTTGCTCTTTGATTTTCATTAAGTATAAGCCTCTGAAAAACGTCATTCTTTTTCGAATTGGCGTTTTTTCTATTCCCATATTTCCGGTCAAATAATTGGAAAATTCTAGCTTTTTCAGCTAAAATGGAAGAAAAAAGATTGGAGTATCCTATGGTAACTTTCCTTGGAAATCCTGTTAGCTTTACAGGTAAACAACTACAAGTCGGCGACAAGGCACTTGATTTTTCACTCACTACAACAGATCTTTCTAAAAAATCTCTGGCTGATTTTGATGGAAAGAAAAAAGTCTTGAGTGTCGTGCCTTCTATCGATACAGGCATCTGCTCAACTCAAACGCGTCGTTTTAATGAAGAACTGGCTGGACTGGATAATACGGTTGTCTTGACTGTTTCCATGGACCTCCCTTTTGCCCAAAAACGTTGGTGTGGTGCTGAAGGTATTGAAAATGCCATCATGCTCTCAGACTATTTCGACCATTCCTTTGGACGTGATTATGCCCTCTTAATCAATGAGTGGCACTTATTGGCACGCGCAGTCTTTGTCCTCGATACTGACAATACTATTCGCTACGTTGAATACGTGGACAATATCAACTCTGAACCAAACTTCGAAGCCGCAATTGCAGCTGCTAAAGAACTAAATTAGAAGCCATTGTGGCAGATAGCTAGAGAAATCTAGCTTTTTTTGATATACTAGATAAAGATATTAGACAAGAGGAAACGAATGACCCCGAATAAAGAAGATTATCTAAAGTGTATTTATGAAATTGGCATAGATTTGCATAAGATTACCAACAAGGAAATTGCGGCTCGTATGCAAGTCTCTCCCCCTGCCGTAACTGAAATGATTAAACGGATGAAGAGCGAAAATCTCATCCTCAAGGACAAGGAATGCGGCTATCTACTAACTGACATCGGCCTCAAACTGGTCTCTGAGCTCTATCGTAAGCACCGTTTGATTGAAGTTTTTCTAGTCCATCATTTAGACTATACGAGTGACCAGATTCACGAGGAAGCTGAAGTCTTGGAACACACTGTCTCTGATTTATTCGTGGAGAGACTAGAAAAATTACTTGGATTCCCCAAGACCTGCCCTCACGGAGGAACTATTCCTGCCAAGGGAGAACTCTTAGTTGAAATCAATAACCTGCCACTAGCTGACATCAAGGAAGCTGGTGCCTACCGCCTGACTCGGGTGCACGATAGTTTTGACATTCTCCATTATCTGGACAAGCACTCACTTCACATCGGTGACCAACTCCAAGTCCAGCAGTTTGATGGCTTTAGCAATACCTTCACTATCCTCAGTAAAAACGAGGATTTACAAGTAAGTATGGACATTGCCAAACAACTCTATGTCGAAAAAATCGACTAATTTCTCAAGCACCCTACCAACCCTGAAAGTTTTATTTTCAGGGTTTTATTTCTATCATTTGATTTTACTTTCATTTAGTTGTAGAATATTTGTAAAAAAAAAGAAAGATAGTTTAACCTATGAAAAAATCACTAAAAATTTTTGCGACATCCAAATGGTTTGACCTCTTCGGCGTTGCTTTGGTCGTTGGGATTGCGATTGCATCTGGTTACCTCAACTCCCGCCTCGATAAATTTGTAGACTGGGGACCATGGACAGCACTTGTACCCTTTGGATTGATTTCCGTAACCAACGTTGGGATTTCCATGTTATCCACTCGTTTCACGGGAAAATTAAGCAAATGGGGAAATTACTTTGGTATTGTTAATACCATTTTGTCCGGTGCTATTGATTATATCCTTGGAAATAAGGCAGCTATCATTACCTATCCCGTCACCTTCCTCATTTATACCTTTGCTATTAAGAAATGGGAAGCTTCGCAAGAAGGCAGACCCAACCAAATGAGCCAAAAACAGGTAAAATTAGCGGCCATCATCATTTCAATCATCGCCTTCCTCTTTGCCTTTGCGACCAACTATATCGGCTATGGTGGCAAGATGAATCTCCTTGCCTACGTAACAACTATTGCCTTTGCACTGTCCCTCATTGCCAATGCTTTTAACGCATTGAAACTAACAACACAGTGGGGCTTCTGGTTGATTTACAATTTCGTTCAGCTGACAAAAGCTGGTATTCAAGGAAACTTTGCCAATATCGGAAAATACATCTTTTATATCCTCAATGCAATCGGAGCTTTATTTGTCTGGAATGATGAAGAAGTTAGGTAATAGAAGAAAACTTAAATAAAAAAACAAGTCGACTTAAGAGAATCTCCCTTCTGCTATTTTTATCATTTCACTTGTAACTCCCATTCTTTTGGAGTAGAATGAAGCTAGATAAAAGAGGGAGGTCATCTTATGAAAAATCTCTTTAGACTCCATTTCGTAGCAATTGCAGTTATCGATTTGCTACTATTGGCATTTTTTAGCAAAAGACCCGAGACATCTTTGGACTGGCTCTTGCTCTCTGGTTTTATTTTCCTCCTTGCTCAGAGTCTACTACTATTTCGCTTGGTCGTCCGACTCAAACATCAATTCGCTGAGATTTATCCTCAAATCAATAAAAAGATTCGCTTCTACTATTTAGGGGTTCTCTCCATTGATTTTCTATTTTTTGTCCTCTTAGCCTTCATTAGTTCTCAGCGTTTTTACTCTCTTATGCCAATCATCACTGCTTGCCATTCTACTTTATATTATATGACGGCTGACTACCTAAGAGAACACTATCCAGACTTTTACGACAAACATATCTCTTTATGGAAGTGTCTCTAAGGAAAAGGAGGTTTTAGCATGAAAAAAATCATCTCCATCAAAACCATTCAACTCCTTATCATAGATGGAATTATGCTTGCACTTTTGACATTTAAAGGGGGGCTTACTTGGGACTGGATTTTGATTTATAGCGGTTGGCTCATTTTCTTTCATCCTGTGCTATTGACCTATCTTTCCAACCAACTTTGTGACCACTTTAGTCAACTCTATTCCCAGATTAGACTCAGATTCTGGCGTTTTGCCTTACAAATCATTCTATGGGATATCTTGATAATTCTCTCCTTGATATGTTTAAGTGGTATGCCACTTTTCCTTCAGGGAACTCTCCTAATCTTAGGACACCTCATCTTCTCCTACCGCATAATCCAAAGCCTGAAAAGAGATTTCCCCAAGGCATATCAGGAACCGATTTCATTTTGGAGTATTTTGTGATAGATAAGAAAAACCAAGCCGACTGGGCTTGGTCTTTCTTATCTATTTTTAGTATCAAGGATAATGGTAACTGGACCGTCATTGACCAGTTCAACCTGCATATCCGCTCCAAAGATGCCTGTCTGAACGGGTACTTCTTGCGCTAATTTTTTATTGAATGCATCATAGAAGTCTGATGCCATATCAGGCTTGGCTGCACCTGTAAAGGCTGGACGATTGCCTTTCTTAGTATCCGCAAAGAGGGTAAACTGAGAAATAGAGAGGATTTCTCCTTCAATATCTTTGACAGACAGGTTCATCTTGCCTTCTGCGTCTGAAAAAATCCGCATGTTGACAAGCTTTCTCACAGCATAGTCCAAATCTTCCTCTTGGTCCTCTGGTCCAACACCAACCAGCAATAGGAGCCCCTGATTGATTTTTCCCTGAACCTGACCTTCGATACTCACTTGGGCTTTTTTAACCCGTTGGATAATGATTTTCATAATAGCCTTTCTAGTAAGAGCTAGGACAATTAGCCATTGGTTCGTTTGACAGAATAAACTTCTGGCACACTCTTAATCTTGTCCACGACCGTGGTCAGCGTCGAGAGATTGGCAATGCCAAAGGACACATGGATATTAGCAAACTTCATATCCTTGGTTGGTTGAGCATTGACCGTTGAAATATTCTTGGTTGTGTTTGAAAGAACTTGCAGTACATCGTTCAACAGTCCTGTACGGTTGAGGCCATAAATATCGATATGAGCCATATACTCCTTATTTGAGCTAGAATACTGGTCTTCCCACTCCACATCAAGGAGACGTTGCTCGTAGTTTTCTTGGGCACGCAGGTTCATACAATCCACACGGTGAATAGCTACACCACGACCCTTGGTAATATAACCAACAATATCGTCACCAGGAACAGGATTACAACACTTAGCAATCCGCACTAAGAGGCCTGATGCACCTTCAATGACCACACCACCCTCATGCTTTACCTTGAGGGTTTCTTTATTTTCAACCTTGATCTCGCCACCTTTGACAAGTTCTTCTGCTTCAGCCTTGGCCTTGGCACGTTCTTCCTCACGGCGTTCCTTTTCAGTCAGACGGTTAAAGACGGTAATAGCACCGATTTCTCCAAAACCAATGGCCGCAAAAAGGGATTCTTCTGTCTTGTAGCTAGTCTTTTGCAAAACTTGGTCCATGTGACGCTTGTCCATGAATTTATTAGCTACATAGCCGTTTTCTTGGAACTGAGCCATCAGCATTTCACGACCCTTGTTGACAGACAATTCCTTATCTTGATTTTTAAAGAACTGACGAATCTTGTTACGCGCCTTGCTGGTCTTGACCATATTGAGCCAGTCACGGCTTGGCCCAAATGAGTTGGGGTTGGTGACAATTTCAACCTGATCCCCTGTCTTGAGCTTGGTTGTCAGTGGAACCATACGACCATTGACCTTGGCACCCGTCGCTTTCTCCCCAACTTTTGTATGGATTTCATAGGCAAAGTCAATCGGTCCTGAATCTTTTGGAAGGGAACGGACAGCTCCATCTGGGGTAAAGACGTAAATCTCCTCAGCCAGATAGTTTTCCTTCACAGAGTCCACAAATTCCTTGGCATCATCAGCCTGGTCTTGGAGCTCCATCATCTCCTTGATCCAGTTCATCCCGATAGCTGATTCCTTGCTGTTAACCTGCCCCTTGATGCCCTTCTTATAAGCCCAGTGAGCTGCAACCCCGTACTCAGCGACCTCGTGCATTTCCTTGGTCCGAATCTGGAATTCAATCGGCCCTTTTGGCCCATAGACAGTCGTATGGATAGACTGATAACCATTGGCCTTGCGGTTAGCGATATAGTCTTTGAAACGACCTGGCATTGGTTTCCAAAGCTCATGTACATAACCAAGCATGGCATAAACATCACTTTGGGTATCTAAAATACAGCGAATGGCAATCAGGTCATAGATTTCCTCAAAACGTTTTCTCTTATCCTGCATTTTGCGGAAAATCGAGTAAATATGCTTAGGACGACCGTAAATCTTCCCTTTCAAGTGACGATCCGTCGTATATTCCTCTAATTTTGTAACTACCTCATCCACCAAGGCTTCACGCTCTCTGCGTTTTTCCTTCATCATATGGGTAATCTTGTAAAACTCAGTTGGATTAAGATAACGGAAAGATAGGTCTTCCAATTCCCATTTAACGCTAGAAATCCCCAGACGGTGGGCAAGCGGCGCATAGATTTCCATAGTTTCTTTGGAAATACGCTCCTGCTTGTCTTTTCGAAGATGTTTCAGGGTCCGCATATTGTGTAAGCGGTCAGACAGTTTAACCAAGATAACGCGGATGTCCTCAGACATGGCCATGAGCATCTTGCGATGATTTTCAGCCAACTGCTCCTCGATTGATTTGTACTCGACCTTACCAAGCTTGGTAACCCCGTCAACAATCACCCGCACATCAGGACCAAACTCTCTTTCCAAATCGTCCAAGGTCGCATCAGTATCTTCCACCACATCATGCAAGAAACCACAAGCTACCGTTACAGCATCCAGCTTGAGCTTAGCTAAAATACCTGCCACTTGGATGGGGTGAATAATATAAGGCTCACCTGATTTGCGATATTGACCACTATGGCATTCCACCGCGTAGACCAAGGCCTTATGGACAAAATGGACATCCTCTTCCGTTAAATATTCTTTGGTTAAAGCGACAACTTCTTCGCCTGTTAAATTCACTTCTTTCGGCATCTCTACTCTCCAATTCTTCCTACCATTTTATCACTTTTTTAAGAATATGAAAACTAGAAAATTCCCTCTCAATCAATCCACATCTCAAAAAACACTGCCAGATTTCTCTAGCAGTGTTTTAAGTTTCTTTTATCTTAGTAAACCGTTCTTTCAGTTTCTACATCGAAGAAGTGTGCTTTGTTCAAGTCAAATCCAAGTTCAACTGTTGCACCTGTTTGCAAGTAGTCACGAGCATCAACTTTGGCAACAAATTCATCTTTACCAACTTGGCAGTAAAGGTGAGATTCTGAACCAAGCAATTCTGATACTGAGATAGTAGCTTTGACAACTGATTCTGGGAATGTTTCAAGGAAAGCAGGTTCTGCATTCACGTCTTCTGGACGGATACCGAAGATCAATTCTTTACCTTCGTAGCCTTTTTCACGAAGAACTTTCAATGCGCCTTCTGGAACTTTCAAACGGAAACCGTCAGAAACAATTTCGCTACCAACCAATTTCACATTGATGAAGTTCATAGCTGGGCTTCCGATGAAGCCTGCTACGAATTTATTAACTGGGTTTTTGTAAACTTCTTGAGGAGTACCGATTTGTTCTACACGTCCGATAGTACCTGTACCAGCAGGATTCTTAGTTGCTGACATGATAACGATACGGTCTGCCAGTGTCATCGCTTCTGTTTGGTCATGAGTTACGTAGATAGTTGTAGCTCCGATACGACGGTGGATTTTAGCGATTTCAGCACGCATAGATACACGAAGTTTTGCATCCAAGTTTGACAAAGGTTCGTCCATCAAGAATACTTTTGCATCACGGACAATCGCACGACCCATGGCAACACGTTGACGTTGACCACCTGAAAGGTCAGCAGGTTTACGTTCCAAGAATTCTTTCAATCCAAGGATTTCAGCTGCTTCTTGCACACGTTTGTCGATGTCTTCTTTGCTGTATTTACGCAATTTCAAACCGAAAGCCATGTTGTCATAAACAGTCATATGTGGGTAAAGAGCGTAGTTTTGGAATACCATGGCAATGTCACGGTCTTTTGGAGCTACGTCGTTGACAACCACGCCATCGATAGATGCAGTTCCTTCTGTGATATCTTCAAGACCAGCAATCATACGAAGAGTTGTTGATTTACCACATCCTGAAGGACCTACGAAAACGATAAATTCTTTGTCTTTGATGTCCAAGTTGAAGTCTTCAACTGAATAGTGTTCGCTGTTTGGATATTTTTTGTAAATGTTTTTAAGATTCAATTCTACCATGAGGTGAACTCCTTTTGTCTTTTGATAGTTTTATTATAGATGAAAACGCTTTACTTTTCTATGGCAAGGTGACCAAAAAAATAAAAAAGTTCTGTGCAACTTGCACAAAACTTTATAAAATATCTGGTAAAATCAACTGATAACACAAGGTCAGGTCAGTCAATTCCTTCAACTGAAGCCCTGTCAATTCTTCCCATTTATCAATCTTGTATTGAAGAGAATTACGGTGCAGATAGAGTTGCTGGGCTGTTTTAGTTAAGACAGCACTATTTTCCCAAAGAGAAAGAATGATTTCCTGAATCTGATCTTGATCCAAAATCATCTGGTGCAGACATTCTTTAATGACTCTCAGGTCAACGAGTCTTTCTCCCATACTCCAAAGATAGAGCTGAGAAAAAGTATGAACACCTTGGTGACCTTGACGCCACCAAGTCTTAAACAAATCGCGCTCCGCTTTGATTAAGTCTGATAGGGCTTGATGTCCTGTCTGAGACCAAACCTGACCTAACATGATAGAGAGACGCAGTCCAAAGTCATACTCAACCGCTTCAATCGTATCACTTAAAATAGCTCGTACAGAGGTATATCTATCTTGTTGAAGCACGAAAACATAATCCTGAGCTCCGACTTGAAGCACCGTCTGACAGTTGGGAAAAAGAGTCCGCATCATATCTAGCCAAGAAGCTAGATTTTCCTGCTGAAAATAGGAAAGATGACAATAAACCAACTGAATCTTTTTAAAAGTTTTCGGTGCCTGTCCCTTCCCCTCAACCAGATAAGAATACCAAGGATTGAGCGAACGAGCTTGCTCCTGCTGGGTCAACAGGGCAACCAACTGCTTTTCACGCTCACTGAGACCAGCTTCCTCCAGCAAAATCCACTGCTGAGAAGCTAAAGGGAGCGTGAGATAGCCTTCTTTCTCTACTGGTTGGTCTGAAATCTGAGCTTCAGGAAACCAGTCTTGTAGTTCTTTTGCCATCATGTCCTAGCCCTCCACTTTTTGGATGCACCACGAAATCAAGCTCTCAAGACGTTCTAGATTAGCAGTCATATGGAGATAGCCCATGACGGCTTCAAAACCTGTGGACATACGGTAAGTCACTACATCAGCATTTTTAGCCTTGGTGTGGCTATTGGTATTGCGACCACGTTTGTAGATTTCTTCTTCTTTTTCCGTTAGAACTTGCTCCTCCAACATGAGGGCAATCAGGCGAGCTTGAGCCTTGGCTGAAACATACTTGGTCGCTTCTTGATGGAGTTTATTGGGTTTGGTCATGCCTTTGAGGATGAGGTGGCGGCGAATATACATGGAATAAACCGCATCTCCTTCAAAAGCTAGCGCAATCCCGTTAATGAGATTGACATCAATCACGTGTCCACCTCACTCCATCTTTGGTATCAAGGAGCTTAATTCCTTGAGCAGCCAATTGGTCACGGATTTGATCCGCTGTCGCAAAGTCACGATTTGCACGCGCTTCTTGACGTTTTTGGATCAAGTCTTCAATCTCTACATCCAAAACTTCCTCAACAAAGACAATTCCAAAGACTTCTAACATATCCGCAAGAGCTTGCTTAACACTTGCATCATAATTGCCAGAGTTAATCCACTTGGCCATTTCAAAGACTACTGTAATACCGTTGGCAGAGTTGAAATCCTCATCCATAGCCGCTACAAACTTATCTTTAAAGGATTGTAACTCTTGGGCGTCCACATTTCCTGTAAAAGGTTGCTCGTAGGTGTTTTTCAGATACTTGAGATTGGTCTCTGCATCACGCACTGCCTTTTCTGTAAAGTTGATTGGCTTGCGGTAATGCTGAGTCGCAAAGAAGAAACGAAGCACTTGCCCATCGAGGGTTTTGAGGGCATCATGCACTGTAATAAAGTTGCCCAAGGATTTGGACATCTTGACATTATCGATATTGACAAAGCCATTGTGCATCCAGTAGTTGGCAAAGGTCTGACCAGTTTTGGCTTCTGACTGGGCAATTTCATTGGTGTGGTGTGGAAACTCTAGGTCAGCTCCACCACCGTGAATATCAATGGTGTCGCCCAAAATCTCTGTTGACATGACTGAACACTCGATGTGCCAGCCTGGACGACCAGGTCCCCAAGGACTATCCCAAGAAATCTCGCCTGGCTTGGCAGCTTTCCAGAGGGCAAAATCTACAGGATTTTCCTTACGAGCCGTTTCTTCATCGGTACGACCTGAAGCACCTAGCTCCAAATCTTCCAAGGTTTTATTTGCTAATTTGGCATAGTTGTGGGATTTTTCCACACGGAAGTAAACATCCCCTTGGCTCTCATAGGCAAAACTTTTTTCAATCAAGTCTTCCACAAAGCGGATGATATCCGCCATAAACTCCACTACACGCGGATGGCGAGTCGCAGGTTTGACACCCAAGGCCGTCACATCCTCACGAAAGGCAGCGATGTACTTGTCCGCAACCTCCTGAGGCGTTATACCTTCTTCCTTGGCACGGTTGATAATCTTATCATCCACATCCGTAAAATTGGAAATATAGGCAACCTCGTACCCACGATACTCAAAATAGCGACGAATGGTGTCAAAAGCCACTGTTGAGCGGGCATTCCCCACGTGGATATAGTTATACACGGTTGGCCCACAAACATACATCTTGACCTTGCCGTCCTCAATTGGGACAAATTCTCGCAAATCACGAGACATGGTGTCATAGATTTTAATCATAAATCATAGTCAGGAAATCCAAAATCCAAGAACAATTAGTTTCATCACTAAGAGTTCAATTGAATTTCAGTCCGAATATCTCTACACTTCGGAATCCCTTGCTCCTTTCTAAAAAGTAAAAGAAGAATCAAATAAATGCAAGAAAAGGGCTGATAGTCGCCCTTTTACTTCACGACCTACTCAGTCGAATATCATCTTTTAAAAAATGTTAATAGATAAAAGAATCATCATAAATTACAACCCAGACGATCTGTGACTGGCTTCTTTAGCCTGCTCGAGTTTATTGACGTAGTACTCTCGTTTTTCTTCGACTTCGTGGATCGTCGGTTCATCCTTCTGTCCATGAACTCGGACGATCTTAGCAGGAATTCCGACCACTGTCACATCACTTGGAACATCTGCTACGACAACTGCTGCAGCACCGACCTTGGCATTTTCGCCGATTTCCACTGGTCCGATAACTTGGGCATGAGCCGATATGAGAGCTCCCTTTCGAACGGTCGGATGGCGTTTGCCAACATCCTTACCAGTCCCACCAAGAGTCACCCCATGATAGAGGAGAACTCCCGTCTCAACGATAGCTGTCTCTCCAATCACCAAGCCAGAACCATGGTCGATAAAGACACCTGAATCAATCTGGGCACCTGGATGAATCTCAATCTGAGTCCAAAAGCGCCAAAACTGACTATGCATACGAGCAAGAAGTTTAAAGCCGTGATTCCAGAGAAAATGCGAGAGACGGTGGGCCGCCAAGGCCTTGACACCTGGATAGGTCAGCAAAACCTCCAAAGTGGTGCGGGCCGCTGGATCATTTTCTTTTACGATATCAATGGTTTCGCGCCACCATCCCATACATTTCTCCTTTTCTTATTCTGAATCTTTTGGTGTTTCTGTAAATTCTTTCTTAGGTTTGTGGTCCTTGTGATGACGTGGGCGGTGAGGACGCTCTGATTTTTCACCTTTTTCATCACGTTCAGGTTTTGGAGGACGAGGAAGAAGGGCTTTCATAGAAGCATCCACACGTCCTTTTTCATCAATCTTGATAACCTTAACATCAACTTCATCCCCGATTGCTACCAAGTCTTCAACATTATTGGTACGCGTCCAAGCCATCTCAGAGATATGAACAAGGGCATCTGTCTTGTCAAAGAGGTTGACAAAGGCACCAAATTTCTCGATACGAACGACTTTAGCACGGTAAACTTCATCCACTTTGGCTTCACGGACCAAACCGGCAATAATTTCTTTAGCACGATTGATGGCATCTTGGTCGCTAGAGTAGATAGACACATTTCCTTCTTCATCGATATCAATCTTAACGCCTGTTTCAGCGATAATCTTGTCGATGGTTTCTCCACCCTTACCGATGACAATCTTAATCTTGTCCACATCAATCTTGATGGTATCAATTTTCGGAGCAGTTGGAGCCAATTCTGGACGAACTTCTGGAATGGTTGCTTCAATCACATCAAGGATTTCAAAACGCGCTTTCTTGGCTTGGGCAAGGGCTTCTGTCAAGATTTCTGCAGTAATCCCTTGAATTTTAATATCCATTTGAAGGGCTGTAATCCCGTCACGAGTACCAGCAACCTTGAAGTCCATGTCTCCAAAGTGGTCTTCCAAACCTTGGATATCTGTCAAGACTGTGTAATTATTTCCATCTGAGATGAGACCCATGGCAATCCCTGCTACTGGCGCCTTGATTGGCACACCACCAGCCATAAGGGCAAGCGTTCCCGCACAGATAGAAGCTTGAGATGAAGAACCATTTGATTCCAAGACTTCTGCTACCAAACGGATAGCATATGGGAATTCTTCCAAACTTGGCAAGACTTGAGCAAGGGCACGCTCACCAAGAGCACCGTGACCAATTTCACGACGACCTGGCGCACCGTAGCGTCCAGTTTCCCCTACAGAGTATTGAGGGAAGTTATAGTGGTGCATAAAGCGTTTCTTGTACTCTGGATCCAAACCATCAATGATTTGAGTTTCACCCATCGGAGCCAAGGTCAAGACTGAAAGAGCCTGAGTTTGTCCACGAGTGAAGAGACCAGAGCCGTGCACACGAGGAAGGAAGTCAACAACCGCATCCAAAGGACGGATTTCATCAACCTTACGACCGTCAGGACGCACCTTATCTTCTGTGATCAAACGGCGCACTTCAGCGTGTTCCATTTGTTCCAAGATTTCAGCCACATCACGCATGATACGGTCAAATTCTTCGTGGTCCGCATATTTTTCTTCGTAAACAGCAGTTACTTGGTCTTTGACTGCTTGAGTTGCAGCTTCACGAGCCAATTTTTCTTCTACTTGGACCGCTTTTTGGAGGTCACTGTTGTAGGCTGCTATGATTTCAGCTTGCAATTCAGCATCTACATGAAGCAATTCTACTTCTGCTTTTTCTTTACCGACTGCTGCAACGATTTCTTCTTGGAAAGCAATCAATTCTTTGACTGCTTCGTGCCCTTTGAGAAGGGCTTCCAACATGATTTCTTCTGACAATTCTTTGGCACCAGACTCTACCATGTTGATAGCGTGCTTGGTACCAGCTACTGTCAACTCAAGGAGAGATTGCTCTGCTTGTTCTTGCGTAGGGTTGATGATGATTTGACCATCCACATAGCCCACTTGCACCCCAGCGATTGGTCCGTCAAATGGAATGTCTGAGATAGAAAGCGCTAAAGATGAACCAAACATAGCTGCCATTGGTGCAGAAGCATTTTCATCGTAAGAAAGCACAGTGTTAATCACTTGCACTTCATTACGGAAACCTTCCGCAAACATTGGTCGGATTGGACGGTCAATCAAACGCGCTGTCAAAGTCGCATCCGTTGAAGGACGTCCTTCACGTTTCATAAAGCCACCAGGAAACTTCCCAGCTGCATACATTTTTTCTTCGTAGTTGACTTGAAGAGGGAAGAAATCTCCAGTTGCCATTTTCTTAGACATAACGGCAGCAGTCAAGACAGTTGACTCACCGTAACGTACGACAACTGCGCCATTCGCTTGCTTAGCAACCTGACCAGTCTCTACGATTAACTCACGACCCGCAAAAGTCGTTTGAAACACTTGTTTTGTCATTTTAATCCCCTTTGGATTGATGAAATTATACGCCTTGCCTACAAAGATCAAGATACCAAGGACGTCAAAAGCAAAGTAAAAATAGGAAACTGACGAAGTCTTCGATGAAGACAAGACAGTTTATCTTTTTTACACAGCTTTTCGGCCGGGTTCAATTACACAAGATAGCATTCGATTGACGCAGTGTACCATGTACACCAGGAAATCTATCTTTTTCACTAGGGATTTAGCCCGTGTTCAATTACTCAAGATACAAATCATTAGAAAGGATTGATGCTAAAGCATCTAAGCCTTTCACGCTAATCGCTGTCATGCGATTAGCTAAATGCTTTACTAACTCCCTCGTCAAATAATATCGATTTGACTCGCTCGTGTCGCTAATTCTTGCAGTTTGAATGCATTGTATTATTTAATACCCTCATCTTTGTATCAAGTACGTACAGAGTCTATTTTATCATATTTTTCTTAAAAAGTGCGGTCTTTACCATTAAAAAGGAACCATTCCCCTCAGCTGAGAAGAATGGTTTGCTTTTTATTATCCTAGAGACTGATGATTAAACAAGGCATGTGTTGCTTGATGAATGTATTTTGCTGTTTCTGCATTGTTCATCGTATAGAGATGCACACCGGCAACATCCTGAGTTACCAAGTCCACGATTTGATCCACTGCATAGGCAAGTCCTGCTGCTCTGAGCGACTCAGGGTCATGCTCATACTTGTCTAAGATGGCTTTAAATTTGCGTGGAAGATGGATATTCTCACAAGTCTTCAAGAGGCGGAGAGCCTGATTTCGGTTCAGAATTGGCATAATCCCTGCATGAATAGGAACATCAATCCCAGCCAAGATGCACTTGTCTTGGAAATCATAGAAGCGCTCATTGTCAAAGAAAAGCTGAGTTACAAGGCTCGAACATCCTGCATCCACTTTCTTCTTAAGATTTTGAATATCTGAAATCTGATTTGGTGAATCTGGATGACCTTCTGGATAACAAGCACCAACAATATCAAAGTGAGGGGCTTGTTCCTTGATGAACTCAATCAAGTCAGTTGCGTAGTGGAAATCCTTTTGTGGTTCCACATCGGGAATAATATCCCCACGAAGAGCCAAGATTTTCTGTACCCCAACCTTGTCCAAGTCTGCAATCGTTTCAGCAACCTTGTCCTTGGTCAAATAGATGGCTGGCAAGTGAGCAATAGTCGGAATCGCCAAGTCATTTTGGATAAAATCAGCCAAACGGACCGTCGTTTCCTTGATATTAAATTTATTATTGCTGGCAGTTACACTGATAAAGTGGGGAGCCAACTCCTGCATATCTTGAAGAGCAGAAATAATGTTATCATTACCCACGGCTGGGTTGGGAGGGAACACTTCAAATGAGAGTGACGGTGTTTGGCGTGACATAGTCCTTATCCTTTTCTTTTTGATTTCATTTTGAACAACCGTTGTAGGGAGAAATCTAATCTCACAATTTCTCACGCGCAGCTTTAGCTGCTTCAACAAGGCGAATCAAGCTTTCTTTTGTTTCTGGAATACCACGTGTTTTCAAACCACAGTCAGGGTTGATCCAAACTTTCTTGCTTGGCACTTTAGCAAGGATGGCTTCGATTGTGTTGTCGATTTCGCCTTCATTTGGTACACGAGGTGAGTGGATATCGTAAACCCCAGGTCCCACTTCTGTTTGGAAGTTTTTCGCTTTGAGTTCGTCCAAGATTTCAAGGTTTGAACGGCTAGCTTCAAAGGAAATAACATCTGCATCCATGTTGTCAATAGCTGGGATGATATCTGTAAATTCTGAGTAACACATGTGAGTGTGGATTTGTGTATCTGGCGCTACTGTTGAATGTACCAAGCGGAAGGCAGGAATTGCCCAGTCAAGGTAGTCTTCGTACCAGTCGCTACGACGGAGTGGCAATTTCTCACGAAGAGCAGCCTCGTCGATTTGGATAATCTTCACGCCAGCAGCTTCAAGGTCCAGCACTTCATCCTTGATAGCAAGGGCGATTTGAAGAGTAGAATCCTTGATAGAGATGTCTTCACGTGGGAATGACCAGTTGAGGATGGTAACAGGTCCAGTCAACATACCTTTAACAGGTTTGTTTGTACGGCTTTGTGCATAGCTAGACCATTTAACAGTGATAGGGTTGAGACGAGTTACATCACCCCAGATGATTGGTGGTTTAACCCCACGCATACCGTATGATTGTACCCAACCATTTTTAGAGAAGAGGTATCCTGACAAGTTTTGACCGAAGTACTCAACCATGTCATTACGCTCGAACTCACCGTGAACAAGGACATCAAAGTCGATATCTTCTTGCCATTTGATCCATTCATCGATCGTTTCAGCAAGGAAAGCGTCGTACTCTTCTTGAGACAATTCACCTTTACGGTAAGCCAAACGTTTGGCACGAACTTCTTTTGTTTGAGGGAATGAACCGATAGTTGTTGTTGGAAGAGCTGGAAGTTTGAAAGCTTCTTCTTGGATAGCTTCACGTTCTGCAAAGGCTGGCAAACGAGTGTAGTCTGCGTCTGTCAAGCCAGCGATACGCGCACGAAGTTCAGCATTTTCACCAACACGCTCAGTCGCAAAGAGTTCTTTGTTAGCTGCAAGTGCTTCTTCACCTTGACCATTGCGGATAGCATCCAAATCACGAATCTCATCCAATTTTTCAACTGCAAAGGCAAAGTGGTTCAAGATTGCTGGTTCAAATTCTTCATTAGCAGTTGTAAATGGCACATGAAGAAGTGAGCATGAGCTTGTCAAGACAATGTTTTCAGCTGGGATTTGCTCAAGAACAGCCAAGCTCTTTTCGTAGTTGTTGCGCCAGATGTTTTTACCATTGACAATACCTGCATAAAGAGTCTTGTCAGCTGGGAAGCCACCTTTAACGAGTTCAAGAGTTTTCTTACCTTCAACGAAGTCAAGACCGATAGCATCTACTGGCAAGTTTACAAGGTCAGCGTAAACGTCACGAACGTCTCCGAAGTAAGTTTGAAGCAAGACTTCAAGACCTTTTTTGTCAGCCAAGAGTTTGTTGTAGAGGTTCAAGAAGAGAGCTTTTTCTTCAGCTGTCAAATCTTTTACAAGAGCAGCTTCATCCAATTGGATACGAGTCGCACCAAGTTCTGCCAATTTAGCAAAAACTTCTTGGTAAGCAGCAACTAAACTATCTACGAAGTCTTCTGCTTTCACGCCTTCTTCAAAGTCTGACAATTGAAGGAAAGTGAATGGACCTACAAGGACAGGACGAGTGTTCAATCCAAGTTCTTTTGCTTCTTGGAACTCATCAAAGATTTTGTGACCTGCAAGTTTGACTTGAGTGTCTTTTTCAAATTTAGGAACGATGTAGTGGTAGTTGGTGTTGAACCATTTCTTCATTGGAAGAGCGCGAACGTCCCCTTTTTCTCCTTGGTAACCACGACCCAAAGCGAAGTAGCGCTCAAGGTCAGACAAGTCCAAGTTTTGAACTGAAGCAGGTACCACGTTGAAAAGGAAAGCTGCATCTAGGAAGTTGTCATAGTGAGAAAAGTCATTTGATGGGATTTCAGTGATGCCTTTTTCTTTGACAATGTTCCAGTGTTTAGCACGCAAGTCTTTTGCTGCTGCCAAGAGTTCTTCTTCTGAGATTTCTTTTCTAAAGTATTTTTCAGTTGTAAATTTTAATTCGCGGAATTCTCCCAAACGAGGGAAACCGATGATTGTAGTTGACATGATGTGTCCTCCAAAATTTGTTGTTGAAACTATCTTAACAGAAAAGAAATCATCTGTATAATTGTAAAAAATTAGGCTTTGATATAGTTTGAAACTATATCTCCGTTTTAGACAAAAGAAAAAGACTTGAGAAAAATGCCTCAAATCCTTTGTATATCTTGTTTTTTAACTATATTTCAGTTAGATGGTTCAAACGCGTTATTAGTAATTCTTATAAGTGACTATGACTTGTTATTAGAAAAGACTATAGGTTGATCCCCTTCTCTCGGAGATTGTCCAGACACTCCTCATAGTAGGCATCGTCATGTTCGCTGTAGATTGGACTGATCAGCTTCTCCTCAGCTAAATCTTGATAAGGAGGGCAGGTCTTGCCACGGTAGTTCTTGTCCAGCCACTCTGGACTGACCTTAAAGCCTCGGTCAGCCATTTCCTTCATGATCAAGCGATGATAGGCATAGAGACGATAGGGCGAGTGGGTAAAGACATAGTCCACCGTCGCATGCTTTCTGCCCCAGCCATTGCCACGCAGGGCGCAACACTCTCGATATTGCCCCAAAAGTTGAGGACGAGGAAGCTATGAAATCAAAGCCTCATGCCAAAGTCTCATGGGAGTCTCCTTTCAGTAAAGTCGAATGTTGCAAATAGGTATTTGGATAGCGATCCAGCAAGTCTCGAGTCTTAGCGATCAAGTCTTCCTTAGAAGCCTGACCAAAGCGATAGCGATCTAGCAAGAGCATGTAGTCCTTACGCTCAGCATCTGTCGCTTTCTTTTTGAAATAGCCCCAAATATGCTGAAAGGCATTGCAAACCTGACCCCTGTGTTCTGGAATCTGACAGGCACGGTCAATCATCTCCTGAACCTGACTCACCTCCACCTCTTCATTCTTGAGATACTGACGAATCTCATTGTAAATATTGCTGGAATAGCTCAAAACGAGGTATTTGTTTCTCGCCCAGAGTTGCTGGCAAAGGGCACGTTGGTTGTTATTTTCCATATTTCTCCTTACTTTCTACTAGTTCCCCAGAAATATGGAAACAAAGTTGTATCTTAAAAATAAGCGAATTAATTACGCCATCATCCTTTACAATCCGCCAAAAATTGTTTAAGTACAGAATCGGCTTCTGGTGTGGTTCCATGGAGTTGACCGAGCATTTCTAGTAGGGAAGCTGTTTGGCTTTCGATAGTTTTATTTGTCTCGTTAATCTTGCTGACGATGTCTGTCAGAGATTCTACTTCTTCCTCACCAGTACTTAATCTCACCGTCTCTAAAACCATTCAACCGAATTCCTAGAGGTTGTATGGACGAACTGCTAATCAAGCCCTTAGATAAAAGATAACTTCTCATCTTTTCGTTGAAATTATTTTTCTTAACCGTGACATCATTGTTTCCTTTTTCATTCCTATTTAATTTTTCAAAAGCTTTTTTCCATTCGTTATATACATCAGAATCACCCAAAAAAACCATTATCTCCCACAGTTCAAATAGATCTAGATATTCCCCTAACAAAGCTAACCTATGTGTTGACATTTCTGGATTATATAGTAAATTATCCTTGAGCAGGCTTGCGCGATCTAAAGGATCAATATCGTCCATAGCCAATAACTCTCGGCATAACTGAATACTAATTTCTTCACTATCTAATCTAATCAAATCATCCCAGTTTTCTTTAGCTAACTGTCTTATCTTAATTTTGATAGATTCATCTGCATTGTCATAATAATTAGAACTAATTATATAACTTAAATCATCTATATCAAATTTAGAATCAAGGATATGAGCAACAAGTTTAAGAGAAAATTGCTTATTTTTCAAGCTTACATGATCCAGAATATCTATTATTTGTAGCTTATAGGAATCATCTATTTGCTCACATTGTAACAAATCATTGAGTTCCGTTTCATCATGAACGTCTTCTTCAATCTCAAGATACTTTTCAATATTCCTTGAAATAGAATAATTTTTCATTGATGGATATTTTTCTCTGATGAACTTAAGATTATTAGCATTAAATTTTATAACATTCAAATCTATCAAAACTTCCAATCTATCATCTGAAAGCCCCGTTACATCAAAGTCTTCATAATGCCATTGCATTGATGCAAGTATTGATTTATAGATAGTTAATGCTAAATTATCTGCAGATACAACTTGAGTAAAGAAGTCGCGCTGTATCTCATCATCAAGTTGTAAAAACATATCTTGACTCAATGTAAAACTAGGATTTTGATTAATGAAGTCAACTAAATGTTCATCAATATTTTGAGTCACATCAAAATAAGAAACAACAATGTCAGAATTGACTTGTGCTTTTTTAGTTGCTACAAGTTTTCGTATCAATTCTATCCTGTTCTCATTGGACAGTTCTGCAAATTTCTTTCCAGTGTAATCAATAGAAGACTCTGGAATACTGTTGACTATTGATTCAACTGGTATTTCCTCTTCATTTTCAACATCCTCAGCTTGAAATAAAATATCATGATTAAACAATTGTTCAACGTAAGACGAATAATCATCCATTTTACCGTTTGATAGTTTGATGTATAGCTTGACATATTGCAATAAATTATTTTCCGAAGACAGACAATAATCTAACAATGGTTTGAACACTTCCTGGCTGTTTAGTAACTCGAAGTTTCTATAAATAAATTCATCTTCTAAAATATGCTTTTCAGAATACCAGTTCACAAAGAATCGTATATTGGTTTCAGTAAGAGAATATAACTTTTGATTATAAATATAGTCAATAAGCTTAATCAAGTTTTCTTCTTTGATTCTTTCTTCTCTGGTACCGAAAGTTGAAAAATTTGTAAATTTCATATTTAAATTTATCAAATTGTCTGTTAGTTGCGGTAATCGGTATCCATAACTTCCAGTTAGTATATCAAAATTATCATCTATATATTTTACAAGCAAGACTTTTGATTCTTCAGATAAAATTTCAACATCCAACAAGTTTAATAGAGCTATCACTAAGCCATTCTTTTGTGGAGCGGCATACTTATCAACATCGATTAAATAAGTATTGAATGAATCAATATTAGAGTGTAACCATTTCTCCAAAAGAGCTCTATGAATCTTTTCCTTCTTTTCAGTATCTATAAAACCATGTTTTGCACTCTGTTCCATTTGATCATAAAATTTAATTAAAAAATCTAAGATTTCATTTTGGTCAAATATCAGATCCAGTCTTTCATTTGAGTAATTTTCATTTTCTAAAATTAACAGATATTCAAACAAACTATAATTTAGAATATAACTGTATTTGTAGTCTTTAAGTTCTAGGCGATTGACTATTTCATTAAAATGGGTTAAAGAGATATCCTGATTTCCACCACGTCCAGAAATCACATTTCTGATAAATCCCTTTTCTTCTTTTGTAATTGTATTACCATAAAAATAGGTCAGATAATCTTGATATGTTTCATCAATGTAAGTATTTCTTATAAAAAAAGGAATAATAGCAAATTGTGGATTTTCTTTAATTGATTCTGAATACAGACTATCAAAATTCTCAATCTGAATTGAGGATTCATAAACATCTGACAATCTGAATTTGTCTAACTCACCTAATTCAATCTGTAACGATTGAAGTTTTTCATTTAAATGAATCAATTTTCGTTTATTTTTAGTGTTTTTTAGGCGCTCTTGAAATTCTGCACTATCTTTGTCAGGGAATACAGAATCAAGGTTCTCTTCAGAACCAAATTGATTTCGATAAGCATCTTCAAAATCAGCAAAAGAGGTAATTTTGCTATCATTTTCCAATAGCTCTTTGATAAATTCATGATAGGAGGAGAAATCCGCTTGGCTCTTTCCATTTACTTTAACAACCGTTTTCCTTGCAGGAATCTGAAAAATTAAACCGTATAGCTCAACTTCATCCTGCAAATGCTCTGCTTGTGCATTAGCAATATCTTCCCTCAATGATTGAGTTTTTTTCGCTAATTCTTTTTTACGATTTTCTAACTGTCTATCTTTTGAATGCAACAATTCATATAAATACCCTTGATTCTTTTGTAAAAGAGAGAAATCTTTTGGGAAGATATTTTTGTACACTATCATTGAAAATGCTTTTTCAGAGTTTAGTTCTAAAGCACCTAATGACTCTTTATAAGTCAGGTATTCATTACAAATATTATTAATCAGACGCATATCATCAAGGTATAATGAGATATTGAATAAAAATTTTTCATCTAACCCCTTATGAAGTTCCATATCCTTTAATATTTTTGATAATTGGTCATAAGAATTTGAAGCAGTGACAACTGGAACTACCGGAATAATAAAATCAAAAAACTTTGTTCGTTCTTGCGACTCAAACAAATCATCTTTGACAAGATAGAAAAATACTAATTTAGATTCTCCACATACTTCTCTTTTTCTGTTGATAACAATATTGAGTTCTTTGATTTTTTCAAAAATTCTAGAATTATTGAAACGCTCAATATCTTCAAAAACTACAACATCTGCCTTAGACTGATTGAATAGATAAATCACATCGTCTAAATATCTATCAAAATAAGAGACTTTATTGCTATCGTTTGAAAAAACTTCTATATCAGTTTCAACTTTATCTGATTTTAGCGATAGGTGTTTAATGAATCCAATATCTCTTTGTAACTTTAATAAATAAAAAATTCCATATAGCAAAAGAAAGAATAAGATAGCGAGCGCTACTAATTTAGTAGTTACATTAGTCGTCCAAGAGAGCCAAGAGAATCCCTCAATCAGATTAACCCATGTATTAAAACTGAAAAAATACAGAAACAGCAGTAAAAAAGAAAACAAATAAGCTGTATTCTTCCAAGGACGAATTCGTGACTCTGCATCAAGTGTTTTAAAAATTGATTTTCTAATTGAGTTAGGTTCAATCTGATGGAGTAATTGATTGATAATCTTTCCTTCAATGGTATTAATTTGACAGTTATTAAGTCCTTTTTCTTCATTATTTCTAGTTTCATCATACTGAGCAAGAGAAATATGGATAAACTTTTTATTTTTAGTTTTTTTTAGAAACTCACTCAATCTTTTTATAATTCCTATTTTGGGAGAGCTGCTATTTTGCAAATGCTTCTCAAAACTCTCAACGACACTGCTTTTACCAGCTCCATAGTTCCCTGTAATAGCTACATTTGTTGGTTCTGAATCATCACTTATAACATACTCCAAAGCTTGTAATGTGACTGGTTGAATTTCTACATTTTTATTCGAGGTAAGTGAACGGAACCTATACTCTTTTTCCATCAACAATCTCCCTTTTTCTATCTCATTATTACTGTTTATTATTTGAATTTTTCTTCTAACACCTACCATTATATCAATTCTAACTCAGTATATAAAGCTTTTATATACAAAACACCCCTTAGAATTCCGCTTCTAAGGGGTTGTCTTTATCCTGCTGCTTGGGCTGGTTCTGATGGTTTGGTCTTTTTATCTTTCTTGCTACTAGTGATGAGACGGCGCTTGCTATCTCTGATGCTATTGAGTTCCTTGAGGAGTTAAGTCAAGTGCTCCTTTTCAGGGTAGGCTTCTGCACTGGCTGCGGTATAGCGCATAAAGAGGTCGGAGCTGGTTGAAAGTTCGGTACGGAGCTGTCTGGTCTTGCCAACTTCCTTGGCAGACTTAGAAGCACGCGCCTTACTCTCCACTTGATCATATTCCTCTTGAGCATTGAGCACCGCTGTCAGCATAGGTGTCAGTCCTAGGCTGGTCACTGCCTCATGATAGGGTGTTTCACTAAGCGTTTTGAGCAGGCTCTTGATTTCTGCCGTTTCCACATCGTTGCTGTGCTTGGTGATATCCTTGTACTTGGCAAAGACTGGTTTCAAGGTTTCATGAGCTTCTTTGAGCTTGACATCCTTAATCTTAGCAAATCCTCTATGAAGGGTAAAGAGACCGACCAAGGCACTATCACGATTTCGATCCACTTCTGTCAGATTGCTAGACTCTTTTGTCTCCACCGCCGCAAGTTGAGCTTGAAAATCATCCAGCTTTGTCTTGAAGGGTTCCAAATGTTTGGCATACATAGCTTCATCCTTATTTGCCTTAGAAAAAGTTGCCAAACTTTGATGAGTATCCATCATCAAGCTTTCAAACTCACGGTTGGTAAAGTTGCTGTAACTAAGAGGGCGAATAGCGTATGTTTTTGTCATGATGATATCCTTTCTATTTAACGAATCATTTAGTTTCTTCTTTATCAAATAAAGACTGGATTAGTTCTGGAAGATAGACCTGTTTTTGATCTGTTTTTACAATGCTTCCTTGTCTATCAGGTTGAATCAAAGGTCTATCCTTAAATACAAAGACTTGCAATAATGCACAGACCAAAAATAGAAGCCCCCATAAAGGAAGTGTCGATAGCATACTCTCCTCATCATCTCTAACTTTCTTCATCAATTTTCTCCTTTAAGTTGATACATTCATTCTAACAGTTTCCCAAACCATTTTAACCCCCGTCCGCTCAACTGTCATTATTTCCATCTAAAATGTACTTTTCAGAACAAATCATACATTTCCAAATTAAAAAATCCCTATCTGACTAGACAAACATTCCCTCTGTCAGATAGAGACCCTTACTATTTTTAGATTTTGACTTTTCTAACTTTAGAATACATATAAAATTTAGGAAAGACGACTATTCGAAAGCTAGAAGACCTCAAAACTTTCGTAGATAAGCTATTCGAAGCTTAGAATACTTTTAAATTTATGGGAACACGGTTGTTCTAAACCTAGAATACATGTAAACTTTAGTAAGGAGGCCTATTCTAAGTCTCGAAGACCTGTATTCCCATCTATTCTCATCAAAAACACTCATTCCCCCTTTCTCCTCTAAAATATGGTATAGTAGAGTTATACTATCTATGAGGAGTTTACATGTCACAGGATAAACAAATGAAAGCTGTTTCTCCCCTTCTGCAGCAAGTTATCAATATCTCATCGATTGTCGGTGGGGTTGGGAGTTTGATTTTCTGTATTTGGGCTTATCAGGCTGGGATTTTACAGTCTAAGGAAACCCTCTCTGCCTTTATCCAGCAGGCAGGTATCTGGGGGCCACCTCTCTTTATCTTTTTACAGATTTTACAAACGGTCGTCCCTATCATTCCTGGGGCCTTGACCTCGGTGGCTGGTGTCTTTATCTACGGTCACATCATCGGGACTATCTACAACTATGTCGGCATCGTGATTGGCTGTGCCATTATCTTTTATCTGGTGCGCCTCTATGGGGCTGCCTTTGTCCAGTCTGTCGTCAGCAAGCGCACCTATGACAAGTATATCGGCTGGTTGGATAAGGGCAATCGTTTTGACCGTTTCTTTATTTTTATGATGATTTGGCCCATTAGTCCAGCTGACTTTCTCTGTATGCTGGCCGCGCTGACCAAGATGAGCTTCAAGCGCTATATGATTATCATCGTTCTGACCAAACCCTTTACCCTCGTGGTCTATACCTACGGTCTGACCTATATTATCGACTTCTTCTGGCAAATGCTTTGACACGTAAAAAATCCGTTTGGTTTCCCAAGCGGATTTTGTGCTTTATTTTGAAACTTCTTTTGCAAGGACAAAGTTTCCAAGAGTAGCAGAACCATTTCCTGCTACTGCCGGCGTCACAATGTAATCACGCACATCTGGCACTGGTAGGTAGCCATTTAGAAGAGATGTAAATTTCTCACGGACACGGTCCAGCATGTGTTGTTGAGCCATGACCCCTCCACCAAAAACAATCACGTCTGGGCGGAAAGTCACTGTCGCATTAACCGCAGCTTGAGCGATATAGTAGGCTTGAACATCCCAAACAGAGTTGTTAAGTTCAATGTTTTCCCCACGAACACCTGTACGAGCTTCCAAACTTGGACCAGCTGCATAGCCTTCCAGACATCCCTTATGGAAAGGACAAACACCCTTAAACTCTTTGTCAATATCCATTGGGTGTCTAGCCACATAGTAATGGCCCATCTCAGGGTGACCCACACCGCCGATAAACTCACCACGTTGGATGACACCTGCACCGATACCTGTACCGATTGTGTAGTAAACCAAGTTTTCGATACGACCACCAGCATTGTTACGGGCAACCACTTCACCATAAGCAGAGCTGTTTACGTCTGTAGTGAAGTACATTGGCACGTTGAGGGCACGACGAAGGGCACCAAGCAAGTCAACATTTGCCCAGTTTGGTTTTGGAGTCGTTGTGATAAAACCATAAGTTTTTGAGTTTTTGTCAATATCAATGGGACCAAATGAACCAACTGCAAGACCAGCAAGGTTATCGAATTTTGAGAAGAACTCAATGGTTTTATCGATTGTTTCGATTGGAGTTGTTGTTGGAAATTGTGTTTTTTCTACAACGTTAAAGTTTTCATCACCGACAGCACAGACAAACTTTGTACCGCCCGCTTCCAAGCTTCCATATAATTTTGTCATGATAAACCTCTTGTTTTTATTTTCTTTATTATAGCATATTTTAAAAATCTAAGTTTCTCAATTTTTTAGATTTTCCTCTGTAAATCTTACCATTCAAGCAAAAACGAACAAACATGTCATTTGTTCGTTTTCACATTAGAGAGGATTGATTAGATTTTCACTTCGATCACAGCATCCCCCTTCGCAACTGAACCTGTTGCGACTGGAGCTACTGAAGCGTAGTCAGCTGTATTTGTAACGATAACCATTGTTGTATCATCAAGTCCAGCTGCAGCGATTTTGTTTGAGTCAAATGTTCCAAGAACATCGCCAGCTTTCACCTTGTCACCTTGAGCAACTTTTGCTTCAAAACCTTCACCATTCATAGATACAGTGTCAATACCAACGTGGATCAAAACTTCAGCACCATCAGTTGTTTTCAAACCAAAAGCGTGTCCTGTTGGAAAGGCAATTGAAACTTCAGCATCAGCTGGTGCATATACCACACCTTGGCTAGGTTTCACAGCGATACCTTGTCCCATAGCTCCACTTGAGAATACTGGGTCATTAACATCAGCAAGAGCAACAACGTCACCAACGATAGGAGTTACAAGTGTTTCATTTTGAAGAGTTGCTGGAATGTTACCAGTTGTTTCTTCTTGGACCAAACGTTCTGTCTCTACTTCAGTAGCAACTTCTTTTTCATCCTCATAACCAAACATATAAGTAAGAGCGAAACCAAGAACGAATGATACAGCTACCATAAGAAGGTATTGTGCAAGTTGTCCGTTACCGATGTAAAGCATTGTACCAGGGATGACGGTGATACCATTACCAGTACCTGCAAGTCCAAGGATAGAAGCCAATCCACCACCGATTGCACCAGCAATCAATGAAAGGAAGAATGGTTTACGGAAACGCAAGTTAACCCCGAAAATAGCAGGCTCTGTAATACCTAGGAAGGCAGAAAGAGCAGCTGGGAAAGCAAGTGTTTTTAGTTTTGGATTTTTAGTTTTAACACCAACCGCAACAGTCGCAGCACCTTGAGCTGTCATAGCAGCTGTGATGATCGCGTTGAATGGGTTAGCATGGTCAGCAGCAAGCAATTGAACTTCAAGCAAGTTGAAAATGTGGTGCACACCTGACACGACAATCAATTGGTGAACCCCACCGATCAAGAAACCACCAAGACCAAATGGCAAGCTGAGGATCGCTTTTGTAGCGATAAGGATGTAGTTTTCAACGACGTGGAAGACCGGTCCAATGACAAAGAGTCCAAGGATAGACATGACCAAAAGTGTAACAAATGGCGTTACCAAGAGGTCAATGACATCTGGAACAACCTTGCGGACAGCTTTTTCAAATTTAGCTCCGACAACCCCGATGATGAAGGCTGGAAGAACAGAACCTTGCAAACCAACAACAGGGATGAAACCAAAGAAGTTCATAGCTGTTACTTCACCACCTGAAGCGACTGCCCAAGCGTTTGGAAGCGAGTCAGAAACAAGCATCATACCAAGAACGATACCAACGGCTGGATTTCCACCGAATACACGGAAGGTTGACCACACAACCAAACCTGGCAAGATGATAAAGGCTGTATCTGTCAAGATTTGCGTGTAAGTTGTCACGTCAGCTGGAAGTGTCATTCCAAGAGCAGTCAATAGACCACGTACACCCATGAAAAGACCTGTTGCTACGATAACTGGGATGATTGGAACGAAAACGTCACCGAAAGTACGGATAGCACGTTGGAACCAGTTCCCTTGTTTGGCAGCTTCTGCTTTCATATCATCTTTAGATGATGTTGGCAAACCAAGTGCAACAACTTCATCGTACATTTTGTTAACTGTACCTGTACCAAAGATGATTTGGTATTGACCTGAGTTAAAGAAAGCACCTTGAACTTTTTCCAAGTTCTCAATCACTTCTTTATTGATTTTTCCTTCATCTTTGACCATGACACGAAGACGAGTCGCACAGTGGGCAACACTGTTGACATTTTCACGTCCGCCCAAGGCATCGATGACTTTTTTTGCAATTTCCTGATTGTTCATTTGCAAAAATCTCCTTATATAAAATTTTGTTCTTGTTTGAAAGCGATTTTATCCGCCCTACGACTATTATTTTATCATGTTTTAGAAATATGTCAAGCGTTTTGCAGAAAAAATATTCTATCCACTTAGTAAGCATGCTTTAGATTGATTGATTTTGACTGTTTTATCAGGTATTCCTTGAAAAAATAAGTTTAAAATCTTATTTAAAAGGGTTTTGTTTCATTCTCTTTCATATTTTCGTGAAAATTTGATTGATTTCCTGCATTTATTTTGTGACAAACGTTTGACAGTTTTTTCTTTTTTTTAACATAAAAGGCTTGCTTTTTTTTCCGAAAACGGTTACTATTAAAAGTGATAAGATTTTTGGAGGAATGAATGAATGGAATGGACTACTGAGCGTCGTTACAGACTTTATCAAGATTGGACGCAAGAAGAAATTCAACATATAAAGGGAAATATGGCACAATCTCCATGGCATACTCATTACCATGTTGAGCCAAAAACAGGACTTCTCAACGACCCAAATGGCTTTTCTTACTTTGATGGGAAGTGGATTGTTTTTTATCAGAACTTCCCTTTTGGTGCAGCCCACGGTTTAAAATCTTGGGTGCAGCTTGAAAGTGATGATTTGGTTCACTTTAGAGAAACTGGAGTCAAAGTGTTGCCTGATACTCCATTAGACAGCCACGGTGCCTACTCTGGTTCTGCCATGCAGTTTGGCGATAACTTGTTCCTATTCTATACAGGAAATGTCCGCGATAAAAACTGGATCCGTCACCCATACCAGATTGGGGCTTTGATGGATAAGGATGGAAAGATTACCAAGATTGACGAAATCTTGATTGACCAGCCAGCTGACTCTACTGACCACTTCCGCGATCCGCAAATTTTTAACTTTAAAGGTCAATACTATGCTATCGTCGGTGGACAGGACTTGGATAAAAAAGGCTTCGTCCGTCTCTACAAGGCTGTAGACAATGATTACACAAACTGGCAAGCAGTTGGTGACCTTGACTTTGCTAACGACCGTACTGCCTACATGATGGAATGTCCAAATCTGGTCTTTGTAGGGGAGCAACCTGTCCTTCTCTACTGCCCACAAGGATTGGATAAAAAAGTTCTAGACTACGACAATATCTATCCAAATATGTATAAGATTGGGGTTTCCTTTGATCCTGAAAATGCCAAAATGGTAGATGTGTCTCAACTTCAAAACATGGACTATGGTTTCGAAGCCTATGCAACTCAAGCCTTCAACGCTCCTGATGGACGTGCTCTAGCTGTTAGCTGGCTTGGCTTGCCTGATGTTTCATATCCATCTGACCGTTTTGACCACCAAGGAACCTTCTCTTTGGTCAAGGAACTCACTATCAAAGACGGCAAGCTCTACCAATACCCAGTTGCAGCTATTAAGGATCTTCGTGCCTCTGAAGAAGCCTTGTCAAACCGTGTTCAAAGCAAGAACACTTACGAACTCGAACTCAACTTGGAAGCTAATAGCCAGAGCGAGATTGTCTTACTTGCTGATAAAGAAGGCAAGGGACTTTCCATCAACTTTGACCTTGTAAATGGTCAAGTGACAGTAGATCGTAGCCAGGCTGGAGAACAGTATGCCCAAGAATTTGGTACAACTCGTTCTTGCCCAATCGATAACCAGGCTACTACTGCTACGATTTTCATCGATAACTCTGTCTTTGAAATTTTCATCAATAAAGGAGAAAAAGTATTTTCTGGTCGTGTCTTCCCACATGCGGACCAAAATGGTATCCTGATTAAATCTGGAAACCCAACTGGAACTTACTATGAATTAGATTATGGTCGCAAAACTAACTGATGTCGCCAAACTTGCAGGAGTCAGTCCTACTACCGTTTCTCGGGTTATCAACAAAAAAGGTTATCTCTCTGAAAAAACCATTCAAAAGGTTAATGAAGCCATGCGGGAATTGGGCTATAAACCCAACAATCTAGCTCGCAGTCTACAAGGAAAATCAGCTAAGTTAATCGGCTTGATTTTCCCCAATATTTCCAATGTTTTCTATGCAGAATTAATTGATAAGCTGGAACACCAACTCTTCAAAAATGGTTATAAGACCATCATCTGCAACAGTGAGCATGATTCTGAGAAGGAACGCGAATACATCGAAATGTTGGAAGCCAATCAGGTAGACGGCATCATTTCTGGTAGTCACAACTTGGGAATCGAAGACTACAATCGCGTGACAGCGCCGATTATTTCCTTTGACCGAAACCTGTCTCCAGACATCCCTGTCGTCTCCTCTGACAACTATGCTGGTGGGGTCCTTGCTGCCCAGACCATAGTCAAGACAGGTGCCCAGTCTATCATCATGATTACAGGGAATGACAATTCCAATTCCCCAACTGGGCTACGTCACGCTGGCTTTGCATCTGTTCTCCCCAAAGCACCTATTATCAATGTTTCCAGTGACTTTTCTCCTGTCAGAAAAGAAATGGAAATCAAGAATATCTTGACTCGACAAAAGCCAGATGCCATTTTTGCTTCAGATGATTTGACAGCTATTCTGGTCATTAAAATCGCTCAAGAATTGGGCATTTCTGTCCCAGAAGAGCTCAAGGTCATCGGCTATGATGGGACCTATTTTATCGAGAATTACTACCCTCATTTGACGACTGTGAAGCAACCTATGAAAGAGATTGCCCAACTCACTGTTGATCTCCTCTTGCAGAAGATCGAAGGTAAAGAAGTTGCGACAACTGGTTACTTCTTACCAGTTACGCTATTACCAGGAAAAAGTATTTAATACTCTTCAAAAATCTCTTCAAACCACGTCAGTGTCGCCTTACCGTAGATATATGTAACTGACTTCGTCAGTCTTATCTACAACCTCAAAGCAGTGCTTTGAGCAACCTGCGGCTAGCTTCCTAGTTTGCTCTTTGATTTTCATTAAGTATAAGCACAAGAAAACTCAGACCGATCCGTCTGAGTTTTTTTATGATCTTAAATTTTCGAGATAGCGCTGGGCTGTCTCTAGGTTAAAGGTTTTATCAGCGATGAGGCGTTCGACTAGAGGAGCTACCTCGGATTCACTAGCACCTGCGAGGAGTGCCAAGGATTTGGCCTGCAATTTCATGTGGCCCTGCTGGATGCCCGTACTCACCAAGGCTTTGAGGGCCGCAAAGTTTTGGGCAAGTCCGATAGACACGATAATCTGGGCTAATTCTTTGGCAGAAGGATTTCCCAGTAGCTCATGACTGAGGGCTACACGAGGGTTGAGGCCGATAGAGCCACCCTTGGTCGCTACAGGCATGGGCAGGGTCATCTCACCAACCAATTCTTCTGTCTCCAAGTCTAGACGCCAAGAGCTAAGACCTTGGTAATGTCCATCTCGACTGGCATAGGCATGGGACCCCGCCTCAATAGCACGCCAGTCATTACCAGTAGCAATCAAAATGGCATCAATGCCGTTAAAAATCCCTTTATTGTGAGTAGCAGCTCGGTAAGGATCAACCTGCGCAAACTGACTTGCCAGGGCTATCTTCTCCGCAATTTCTCGTCCTTGATCCTTTTGGCGACTCAAATAGCGAAAGGCGATGCGACAGCTGGCTGTCACTAGAGAATCGGTCGCGTAGTTGGACAGGATTCCCATGAGACTCTGTCCCTGACAGAGTTCTTCTAAGACTGGTTTCAAGGCTTCCAGCATGGTATTGAGCATATTAGCTCCCATGGCTTCTTGGGTATCGACATGGAGATAAATAACGAGAAAGTCTGTTTCACCTTTAATCTGCTCGACATGCAAATCACGCGCCCCACCTCCACGTTTGACGATAGAAGGATAGGCCTGATTGGCAAGTTCCAAGAGCTCAGTCTTTTTGTTTGTAATCTTCTCTTGAGCTTGTTCAGGTTCAGCAACTTGATAAAGAGCTACCTGCCCAATCATCTGGCGCTGATGAACCTGAGCAGTAAAGCCACCTGCTCGCTTGATGATTTTACTTGCATAGCTGGCCGCAGCAACCACGGACGGTTCTTCTGTCACATAGGGAACTGTGTATTCCTGACCATTGACAAGGACCTCTGGAACCAGCGAATAAGGCAGAGAAAAAGTTCCCACCACATTCTCACTCAGCTGGTCTGCCACAGTCACACTTATCTGTTCATCCTGCTCCAAACTCACTTGCTTCTCAGGACTAAGGAGCGCCTGAGCTTGTAACAACTCGAGGCGCTCTTGGTATGATTTTTTAGAAAATCCATTCCAACTTATCTTCATTATTTTTCAACCTTGCTATAACGGCGTTGGTGGTCCACAATTTCAACCAAGGCAAAATCTTGATTTTCATAGCCAGAAAACTGGGTAGAATTTGTTTCATCTAAGTCTACTTCCTCAAAGAAGACTTTTTCATAGTCTGCAACAGACAGGGCAGTTCGTTGGTTGAGCTTGTTCAAACGGTCTTTATCCAGATAAGCTTCATATCCTTCAACCAATTCACCACTGAAGAACTCAGCCACAGCCCCACTTCCATAACTATAAAGGGCAATTTTATCTCCAGCCTTCAAGCTATCTGTATTTTCCAAGAGAGATAGAAGCCCAAGGAAGAGGGAACCAGTGTAGATATTCCCCACCTTTTGACTGTAGAGAATAGACTGGTCAAAATGCTTTTGTAAGAGGTCTTTTTTCTCTTGAGGCAGGCTCTTATCCATGATTTTTTTCAAGCCTTTTAGCGCTAATTTAGGATAAGGCAAGTGGAAACAAACCGCCGCAAAATCATCCAAAGTAAGCTGGTAGCGTTTTTGGTATTCAAGCCAAGTCGTTTTCAAACTATCCAAATATTGTTGGGTAGAATAAACACCATTTACATACGGAGTTGTCGAGTAATTTGGACGCCAGAAATCCATGATGTCACGGGTTTGAGCTACATTGTCATTATTAAAGGCCATAATGCGCGGATTTTGTGTAATCAACATGGCCACACTTCCAGCACCCTGAGTGGGTTCTCCTGGAGTTTCAATACCATATTTGGCAATATCACTGGCAATGACCAAGACCTTGGACTCTGGAGAATTTTCCACATGCAGTTTTGCATAATGAAGGGCCGCTGTCGCTCCATAGCAAGCTTCTTTAATCTCAAAACTACGAGCAAAGGGCTGGATGCCCAGCAAACCATGCACAAAGACGGCCGCAGCTTTACTTTGGTCAATTCCTGACTCAGTCGCCACAATGACCATATCGATTTCTTGTCTTTCTTGCTCAGTTAAAATAGAGTCACTAGCACTGGCCGCCAAGGTCACGATATCCTCAGTTAGGGGCGCAATACTCAATTCCTTGAGTAAGAGTCCTTTGCTTAATTTTTCAGGGTCAATTCCCCTCGCTTCTGCTAAGTCTTGTAATTTCAAGACATATTGACTGGTCGCAAAACCAATCTTATCAATACCGATTGTCATATTTACCTCTGTTTTATCATTCATTGTAAAAAATCGTTCTATACTATTTTATCACAAATAGCAGTAAAAGAGAGAAAAAAGACTTGATTCACCAAATCAAGTCGCTTATTATTCTAACCATTATGCTGCTTTCTTAAGTAGGAATAAAGTCTAAGAATCACTGTTCCGCTAGCCATTCCAATGGAAATCACCAAAGCCAACATAACAACCAAGGTTGCACTAGCAATGGCATGATTGTAATCCCCTATCACAAAAAAGGCAGTTGTCCGATAGGAAAGATAACCCGGAACCAGAGGTGCCAAGATTGCCAAGATAAAGACTACAGCAGGTGTCTTATAAAGAATACTTAAAATCTGGCTGACACAAGAACCGATAATGGCTGCAATAAAAGTAGCCACAATAACATTGGTCGGTTCCTTTAGCAAGAGATAGATTAGCCAGACAGCCATGCCCAAAATCCCTCCGGGTAAGAGCATAGAGCGTTGCACATTGAGTACAATTAAAAAAGTGATAATAGCAAGAAGACTTGCTACTGCTTGTAATAAAAAGGTTGTTAGTGTCATATTAATTCATCAATACCAAGGCGACAGAAGTTCCCGCCCCTAAAGCAAGGGTAATGAGCAGGGATTCAAACATCTTACTCATACCAGAGTTTATGTGGTTGGTCATAATATCACGAACCGCATTGGTCAAGGCAATCCCTGGTACAAAAGGCATGACAGCACCAGCTATAATCAAATCTGCTGTTGAGGGAAAACCTGTGTAGCGAGCCCAAAACTGGGCTATCATCCCAAAGACAAAGGCTCCAGCAAAGGCCGTTACAAAGGGAATTCGGATAAACTTCTCCACATAGAGGGAAAAGGCAAAACCAAATAAGGTAGCCACTCCTGCCCCAAGTGCGTCGTAGATATTTCCACTAAACATAATCGAAAAGAAAGGGGCGCTAAAGGTCGCAGCCAGAGTTACCTGCAACTTAGTATAAGGAAGGGGCTGGTCTTGCAAAGCCGTCAATTGCTTGAAGGCTGTCTCTAAATCAAGATTTCCTCCTACCAACTGACGAGAAATCTGGTTCACATCACAGACTTTTTCAATATTATAAGAAGAGGAAGTCACGCGTTTCATTCGCGAAATATTGGTATTTTCAATGGAGAAAAAGATAGCAGCAGGCATGGCAAGAACATTGCAATCCACAATCCCCTGCGAATGCGCAATACGGATCATGGTATCTTCTACACGATGAATCTCTGAGCCACTTTTGAGAAGAATGGTTCCAGCTAACATAATCACATCGATGACGGCATTTAATTCTCTTGATTCTTCCATGCGTTCCTCCTTTTATCAACTCCTTCTATTCTATCACAAATCCGGACTCAAAAAAAATCTTTGCCATGAAATCATGACAAAGATTCGTTTAATCACGAGAATTTTCGTGGTTTCCTTCACTATTTGGTTGAGTCGGAGTAGGAACCGTTCCTTGTTGATTTCCTTGCTGGCCACCTTGTTGATTCCCTTGATTTGGAGTAGTAGGTGAACCTTGGTTACCACGTGGAACTGACGTTGAAGAGGAACTTGATGGTGGTGTTTTGGGTTTATAAATCGAAATTTTAATACGTGTGCTGGCTAAATCAATTTTTCCACCCGGTTTTGGACTTTGCTCTACAACAGTCTCCTCACCTGTTCCTTCAGGAGCAGTAGACACTTCTACAACTTCGATATTAGCTTTTTTAATTCCATATATCTCTGTAAGATTATTAACTGCAAATTCTCGAGTTGAACCAATATAACTTGGCATTGAAATAGAATTCACTTTTTTAGCAACAGTCAGAACTATTTGAGTTGCCTTGCTAAGATCATAGGTTGTTCCCTCCGGTAAACTTTGTTTCATGATTGTACCAGCTTCGATTTCGTTGGATTCTTCTTCCTCAATCTTAATTAGATTTTCTGGAACCTTCTTACCTTTCAACTCTGCCACTACATCACTAGATTTTCTTCCAAGATAATTTCCGAGTTGGAAAGACTGCTGACCAGAAGACACAATCAAATTAATTTTTGTTCCTTCTTTGCGTGTCGTACCGGCGTCAGGATCGGTACGAATAACACGACCTTCTTCAACCTTATCACTAGCCTCTGTTTTTTCTTCACCAACCTCAAAATTGGCTTTCTTAAGCGCTTCTTTAGCCTCAGCAACCGTCTGACCTGCCACCTTTGGAACGGCAATGGTAGCGGGCGTTCTATATAAAATCCATACCAAGGATGCCACAACTAACAAGAAGGTCGCCAATAAAATTGGATAACGTGCTTTCAGGCGACGCCGTTTGGTTGGCTTTGGACTAGGTACTGGTTTTTCTGTCTGATGAGGCTGGGGCTTAGATTGAGGTCTTCCCTCTTGTACCGGAGCTTTAGGAATAGAAGTCAGAGTACTTTGTGGAACTTTAGGAAGAGTTTTAGTATCTGCCTTAGTTGCATCGTCAAAGACTAGCTTTGGTTCATTACGACGATTATTAGACAAACTACTCGACAAATCCACATACATTTCAGCGACTGATTTGTAGCGATCTGTCAATTTCTTGGCAGTTGCCTTGATAACAACATTTTCTAAAGCCTGAGGCACAGATGGATTTTCAGCTATAACCGATGGCAATGGTTTCTGGAAATGCTGGAGGGCGATGGTCACTGCGCTATCCCCATCGTAAGGAATATGACCTGTCAGCATCTCATAGAAAATAATCCCCATGGCATAGATATCACTCTGCACAGTTGCTTTAGAACCACGCGCCTGCTCTGGAGACAAATAATGAACGGAACCTAGCATTGAGTTGGTCTGAGTCAGACTTGTCTCTGCAAAGGCTACTGCGATCCCAAAGTCTGTAACTTTGGCAGTCCCATCTGGGGTCAAAAGGATATTTTGCGGTTTCAAATCCCTGTGAACAATCCCTCGAGTATGGGCTAAGCGCATAGCCAGAAGGATTTGTCCCATGATTCGAACCGCTTCTTCATTTGAAAGAGGGTGATGTTCCTTGATATAGCGTTTGAGGTCTAACCCAGCAACATATTCCATTGCGAGATACTGTTGTCCCTCTTCTTCACCGATATCTGTAATCCGAACGATATGAGGATGGTCCAAATCTGCCATGGCTCTCGCTTCCCGCTGAAAACGAGCCACAGCAATCGGGTCTGTCTGGTAGTTGGTCCTCAGGACCTTTACCGCCACTTCTTCCCCGTCTAGAATCAAATCTTTAGCCAAGTAAACATCTGCCATGCCTCCTCGGCCAATCTGTTTGAGAATCCGATACCGCCCGGCAAAAATCTTGCCGATTTGGATCATTCTGTTTCCTCCTCATTAACAGCAATAAGGGCAACTGTGATGTTATCTAAACCACCTGCATTGTTGGCAAAACGGATCAAGGTTGCTGCCTTATCTTCCAAAGAAATATCGCTGGTTACAATATCAGAAATCTCACTTCCTGAAATCATATTTGTCAAACCATCGCTATTGAGTAAGAGATAGTCCCCAGGCTCAAGGGTGATTATTCCAAAATCAGGCTGAATTTCATCTTTTTGACCAATAGATTGAGTAATAATATTTTTCTGTGGATGGCTAGCAGCTTCTTCTGGCGTCAATTGACCTGCCTTAAGCAATTCATTGACCAAAGAATGGTCGCTCGTTAACTGGTGGTATTCTTCTCCACGAATCAAACCGATACGAGAATCTCCGATGTGAGCATAAATAGCCTGATTATTAATAATGGCTACAGCCTCAAGGGTTGTTCCCATTCCTTTATAGGCTTCAGTTTGTCCCAATTGGTTAATCCTTTGATTTTCAATCTCAAGGTTGTTAGCAAACCATTCACGCACTTCATTAACCGTATCGATTTGTGTATCAACCCAAGCTACACCCAGGTCTGTTACCGCCATCTCACTAGCGATATTCCCTGCGCGATGACCTCCCATACCATCAGCTAGGATAATCATGGTACGTCCAGCTCTATTGACATAGTGGTTGACATAGTCTTGGTTATTTGTTCGTTTCTGACCAACATCTGTTAATAATGAAATTTCCATGTGTTAGTTCCTTCCTAATCCGATATCTTGCGAAATTGACTGATGAAGAATCCATCACTTCCATACAATTCAGGTGTGATGAGGATACAGCCATTTTTCATGATATCTTTACATTCATGTTCTAGTATTACCTGCTCAAATTCAGGATGACTTTCTAAAAATGCCTGTACGACTTGAAAGTTCTCCTCTGAGACAATAGTACAGGTACTATAAGTTATTATACCACCTTTGCGTAGTGTTTGACAAACACTACCTAATATTTCTAGCTGAATTTCCTGCAAGGACGCGAAATCTGCCGTTTCTTTATTGTATTTAATGTCTGGTTTACGGCGCAGAAGACCGATTCCTGAACAGGGAGCATCCACCAAAATCTTATCAAATGAATCCTGACCAAAAAACTCATGCACCTTTCTGGCATCTAATTTTTGCGTTTGAACTCGATCTGCAACTCCTAAACGTTGGGCATTTTCTTGAATTAAGTCCAACTTGTGGTCGTACAAGTCCAAAGCCGTAACCTGACCTGTCGTGAGATAAGAAGCTATATGGGCTGTTTTTCCACCCGGAGCCGCACAGGCATCTAGAACCTGCTCATCACCTTGTAAATCAAGCGTCGGAGCAACCAGCTGACTAGACTCGTCTTGGATGGTAATGGCTCCATCCGCAAACAAATCATGGTCTGCAAAATGCCCCTGCTCCTTCACAAGACCAGAGGGAGACAAGGATGAATCACTGGCCTCCAACAAGACTTGGATTTCTTCTTTTCGTCCTAGGTCCGTTACACGAATGCTGGCCTTGTTACGCACCAAAAGACTTTCAAAAATAGCTTGTGCTCGCTCTTCTCCGTATTCTTCCTTGAACTTGGCAACTAGCCAAACTGGGAGAGAATAGGCAATGGAATCACGCTTGTTTTTTCGCTTGATACTGGCAATATCTGGCCAGCCTTCACGCAAGATACAGCGAAGGACGGCGTTGACCAATTTTTCACTGCCTTTTTTACGGAATTTGGCCAATTCTACTGCTTCATTGACCACAGCATGGTCTGGAATCTTGTCCAAATAGCGGAGCTGGTAGGCACTCATGAGGAGAAGGACGTAGAGCCAGCTGTCTAACTGATCTCTGTCTTCGATAAAGTGGGACAAGTACCATTCCAGAGTCAGTTTACGGGCTACCGTTCCATAGACCAGCTCGGTCACCAAGCCCTTGTCTGCTGTAGAGAGCTGACTTCCCTTGAGATGCTTATTTAAGGCGATATTTGAGTATGCTTGATTGATAAAAACATCCTCTAATACTGCTAGGGCTAAACTTCTAGCCGTTTCTACTTTAGTCACCAAATCGTTCTCCTACAGTCAATGTCCGTCCAACTCCGTTTAGGAAGGAAGCAATGTCCATCTTAGGTTTACCAGCTGGCTGCACTTGTTTGAGAGACAAAGCTCCTTCAGCCGTTGCGACAATCAATTCTTTCTTGCCGATAGAGAGAATCTCTCCTGGATTTCCCTGACCATCTACTGTTAGGGCTTCATAAATCTTAAAGCGGTCTCCCTTAAGGAAAGTATGGGCAACAGGCCACGGATTCATTCCACGAATTTGGTTAAAGAGTTGACGATTGCTTTTATTCCAATCCAACTTTTCTTCCTCGGGTTTGATATTTGGCGAGAAGGTAACCTGACTTGGATCCTGCGGTTCAGGTTTGATTTCCCCAGCAATATAGGCAGGCAAAGTGTCCAAAAGCAAATCGCGACCAACAAGAGCTAATTTCTCAAACAAGGTGCCAACATTGTCCTCATCCGTAATCGGAATACTACGACGAGAAATCATATCCCCTGCATCCATTTCCTTAACCATCTCCATAATGGTCACACCAGCTTCCTCATCACCTTGAATCAAGGCATAATGGATAGGCGCTCCACCACGGTGTTTTGGAAGAAGGGAGGCGTGAACATTAACCGCAAAGTCCATGCTATCAAGGAGTTTACTTGGGAGAAACTGCCCAAAAGCAGCAGTCACAATTCCATCTGCTCCTAGCTTCATAATATCTTCCATCTCTGGACTTCCAGATAATTTTTCAGGTTGGTAGATAGGAAGTCCTGCCTCTTTGGCAGCTTGTTTAACTGGGGTCTCCTGGATCACTTTTTTACGTCCGACAGCACGGTCTGGCTGGGTCACAACGGCTAGAATTTCGTAACGGTCATCTGTCAAAAGCCCTTTTAAGACTGTTGCTGAAAAGTCGGGGGTCCCCATAAAGATTAATTTTGTCATATCTTCTCCTTCTTATAAAAATTGCTGTGGCTCATGGTCAATGCTGAGACGGAGCTCACTATTTTCCCGTTCTTGAGTCAAGGCCAGAACCTGATTTAGAGTCGGCCCCAGCTCATCTTCTAAACGGTATTTAATCAAAATCTGGTAATGATAGAGGTTGTGGGTACGGGCAATGGGTTTGGGCGTTGGCCCAAGAATGTTACTGGTCTCTGACAAGCCTGACCGCAAAATGTTCATGACTTCATAGGCACGTTTGACCACCTCTTCTTCTTTCTTGTGAGAAAGGGTAATGCCAATCGTGAAATAGTAAGGTGGATAGCCTAGTTGTCGTCTGATTCCCATTTCATAAGCGTAAAAGCCTTCGTAATCCTGATCCTTGGCAAATCGAATAGCGTAGTGCTGAGGATTGTAAGACTGAATCAAGACCTGCCCAGCTTTTTCAGCACGTCCTGCCCGACCTGCCACCTGAGTCAAAAGTTGGAAGGTTCTCTCAGAAGAACGGAAGTCAGGCAAATTCAAGGCTGTATCGGCATTGAGCACTCCGACTAAGGTTACATTGGGAAAATCCAATCCCTTGGCAATCATCTGAGTACCTAGCAAGATATCCGCTTCCCCTCGTCCAAACTGGTCAAGCAGGGCTTGATGACTACCTTTCTTACGGGTCGTATCCACATCCATCCGTAGAATTCGTGCCTCTGGAAAGAGTTCTGCCAGCTCGTCATAAGCCTTTTGTGTCCCCGTCCCGTAGTAACGGATACTGCAACTCTTACAGTTAGGACAGACCTGAGGAATATCCTTCGAAAAGCCACAATAATGGCAGTTCATGGTCTTGGTATCCATGTGCAAGGTCAAGGAAATGTCACAGTTGGGACAAGTATCCACGGTCCCACACTCCCGACACATGACAAAGCTAGAATAACCACGACGATTGAGCATAAGAACCACCTGCTCTTTTTTAGCTAGACGGTCCTGAATAGCCTCTAGCAAAGGTGGCGTGAAGTTTGACGTCTCATTTTGTCCGATATAGTCTCGAAAGTCAATTACTTGAACCTCAGGGATCCTAGCTAAAGGATTGGCGCGTTGGGTCAGACGTAAATGTTGATAAACGCCTTTGCCAGCTCGCGCACGGCTTTCTAAGCTCGGTGTCGCGGAACCAAGAACCAATGCCGCTTGATTGTATTGGGCCCGTAAAACAGCCACCTCTCTAGCATGGTAGCGGGGATTACTGTCTTGCTTATAAGTCGCTTCGTGCTCCTCATCGATAATCATGACACCCAGATTTTTCAGCGGAGCAAAGATGGCAGATCTGGCGCCAACAACAACTTGGGCATCTCCACGCTCAACCTTGCGCCATTCATCATACTTTTCACCATTGGACAGGCCTGAATGAAGAATGGCCACCTTGTCCCCAAAACGTGCTATAAAACGCTCCGTCATCTGAGGAGTCAGGGAAATCTCAGGTACAAGCAAAATAGCAGTTTTGCCCTTATCCAAGGCCCCTTGGATAATCTGCAAGTAAACCTCTGTCTTCCCACTTCCTGTAATCCCTTGAAGAAGGAAAGGAGGCTGATGACTGCCAATCGCACTCACAACCGCATCACGCGCCTGTCTTTGCTCTGGATTCAACTCCAAAGGTCTACTTACCTCAATGCCTTCAAAATAAGCAGCCGAGCGTTGAACTTCCTTTTGAACTATAGTAACAGCACCTTGATCAACAAAGAAGTTAACTTGCTCCCGCGAGTAGGACTCTAACAAACTAGCCAAGGAAGCACTCTCAGGATGAGACAACAAATAGTCTCTCAGTTCCAATTTTTTCTTGGCACGTGCAGATATTTCAACACCTTCTAATTGAGCCAGATGAACCTCATACCAGGACTGGGTCTTGACCTTCTTTTGATCGATTGCCTGATATTCCAGGCCAAGCAGACCTTTTCTGGTTAAACGCATCATTTCGGCTTGCTTCGCGATATCTAGTGAAGAAAAGGCTAGTGAATCCTTTGAACCAAACAGGCGCTCTCGGTCTTCCTGACTCAGACCTGCCATAGGATAGAGAATTTTGTCATAGCTGGAGTTCAGAAATCCCGGTAACATAGCCTTGAGGATAGAGATTTTATAAGAAAAGACGGACTTGCGAAGCTCTTCAGCTAGCCAGAGTTGTTCTTGCGTGAGAACAGGAGAAAAATCCAACACCTCGGCAATATCTTTTAAATCCTGCTCCATCTCTTCCTCATCTGATTGAGACTCCAAACCAAGAACAATCCCTTGAATCAGACGATTTCCCTTACCAAAGGGTACATGGACTCGCATCCCAACTTCTAGCATTCCCTCAAATTCCTCCGGAATCCTATAACTATAGGGCTGGTCCGTCTGCATCAAGGGCACATCTACAATAATCTTGGCTATAGCCATCTTCTCACCTCCTCCTTGTCAGTATATTCTTACAATAGAAAAAATAAGATTGAGTCCCCCCAACCTTAAATTTTTTCACCATCTTCTTTTTCTTTAGCGATTTGCTCTTTGATTTTCTTTTCTTCTTCTTCTTTGCGACGTTTTTCTTCTTCGATGCGGCGACGCACTGCTTCACGTTTTCCTTCTGGATCTGGGTGAATTGTAACGTTTCCTGATTCGATTTCTTCTAAAGCGCGAAGAGTTGATTTTTCAGACTTGAAACCTTGAGTTGCTGGCGCACCTGCTTCCAATTCGTGGGCACGTTTTGCTTCTAAGATTACGAGTGAATATTTTGATGGAACCTTGTCGAGCAGGGTATCAATAGAGGGTTTTAACATCATTTGCTTGTACCTATTTTCTAATTTTTATCGGGTTAGTTGGAGATTTCGGTAACATCTCCTGATAGTGACCAATGACACGATCCACACGGAAGTGCTCTGCTTCGATCACACGTTTGACACGCTCAGCAGCTAGGGGCACCTGATCGTTGACAATCGCATAATCATACTCACGCATGAGGGCAATTTCTTCCTTGGCTTTTTCGATTCGCTGGGCGATCACTTCTGCACTGTCTGTTCCACGTCCTACCAAACGATCTTGCAATTCATCCAAATCTGGTGGTGTTAGGAAGATAAAGACAGCATCTGGAACCTTTTTCTTGACCTGAAGAGCTCCTTGAACCTCAATTTCAAGGAAAACATCGATTCCCTTGTCCAAGGTTTCATTGACATAGGTCAGAGGAGTTCCATAGTAGTTGCCGACATATTCTGCATATTCCAACATCTGACCTTGACGAATCAGCTCTTCAAACTCTTCACGAGTACGGAAGAAATAGTCAACACCGTCCACTTCTCCAGGACGTTGTGCGCGTGTCGTCATCGATACAGAGTATTGAAATTGGTTTTCAGAACTCTCAAAAATCTCTCTTCTAACCGTTCCTTTTCCAACCCCTGAAGGACCAGAAAAAACGATTAGTAAGCCTCGGTCTGCCATTGTGTCTCCTTTTAGTCAGTCTGTAAAAATAAAATAAGATTTCCCTTCAGATAGTAGCATTTTGTGCAAACTATCCTTCTACAGTCTTTCTATCTAGTGTAACAAAAAAGCAGTAATTTTTCAACTGCTCTTTCTTATTTATTTAGCATAATCTACTGCACGAAGCTCGCGAATCACAGTTACCTTGATATTTCCTGGGTAATCGAGATTGTTTTCAATTTTCTCACGAACTTTGTGAGCCAAGATTGTGACTTTGTCGTCCTTGATTTGTCCTGGATTGACCATGATACGGATTTCACGTCCTGCTTGAAGGGCAAAGCTATTTTGTACCCCTTCAAAGCCGTTAGCAATTTCTTCCAAATCATGGAGACGCTTGATGTAGCTTTCAAGAGACTCACTACGAGCACCTGGACGGGCTGCGCTCAAGGCATCTGCCGCAGCGACGATCACTGCAATGACACTTTCGGCTTCGACATCCCCGTGGTGGCTAGCAATCGTATTCACCACAACTGGATGTTCCTTGTACTTACGTGCCAATTCCATACCGATTTCCACGTGACTACCTTCAACCTCACGGTCAATGGCTTTTCCGATATCGTGAAGAAATCCAGCACGACGGGCAAGAGCCGCATTTTCACCAAGTTCGCTCGCCATGATACCAGCCAACTTAGCAACCTCAATCGAATGGCGCAAAACATTTTGTCCGTATGAAGTACGGAACTGCAAACGTCCCATAATCTTCATCAAGTCCGGATGAAGGTTTGGCGCACCAATTTCATAGGCAGCAGCCTCACCGTATTCACGGATCTTATTGTCAATCTCTTGACGGTTTTTCTCAACCAACTCTTCGATACGAGCTGGGTGAATACGACCATCTTTGAGCAACATTTCCATAGTCATACGGGCAATCTCACGACGAATTGGATCAAATCCTGACAAAGTCACCACTTCTGGCGTATCGTCGATAATCACATCAACCCCTGTCAAACTTTCAAAGGTACGAATGTTACGACCTTCACGACCAATAATGCGTCCCTTCATAGTATCATCTGGGAGATGAACTGTTGAGTTTGTCGACTCCGCTACATATTCACCAGCGATACGTTGCATGGCTTGAACTAAAATATCCTTAGCCATTTTATCAGAACGTTCCTTGACCTCTTGCTCAGCTTCGCGAATACGGCTGGCAATCTCCTTGGTCAAGTTTTCCTCTGTCTGAGCCAAGATAATATCTCGTGCTTCTGCCTGAGACAGAGCACCAATACGCTCTAACTCTGCTTCTTTTTGTCTTTCGACTTCCTCTAATTGCTCTTCACGCGCATCAAGGTTTTTCGCTCTATCAGAAATACTTTGTTCTTTTTGTTCAAGTGTTTGTTCTTTACTCGTCAAATTGTCGTCCTTACGGTCGAGGCTAGTAGCTCTCTCTGTCAAACGACTTTCGATTTGTTTGAGTTCTTGACGTTCTGATTTGAATTCAGCGTCCACTTCTTCACGGTATTTTCTGGCTTCTTCTTTGGCCTCCAATAGTGCTTCTTTTTTAAGAGACTTGCTTTCACGTTTGGCTTCATTAACAAGTAAATCCGCTTCACGCTCAGCTTGTCCACGTAAATTAGTTGCTTCTTGTTCAGCATTTAAAAGCATCAACTCCGCAGCTTCCTGAGATGATTTCATCTTAGCTGAGATACTGACATATCCAATGACTAAACCAATGATGACGGCAAAAACAGCAATCGCAAGCGACATGATTTCCATGTTTTTACCTCATTTTATTGTTATTCCGAATGACATACATTCTTTTACATTCTACCATAAAAAAGTGATTTTCACAAACCTAAATTGAAGAGTTTTGTGTGAATTTTAGACAAAGAGCCATCTACTTCTAAGCTCTATTGTATTAATTTATCTAGTGAAATTTGATTAATTGTAATTTGTCCCTTCGATTCCAAAAGTAGGTATTTCTTTATAAAGTTCTGATATTCTGGATCTTCTAATTTCTCTATGTTATTAATTCGATAATCATCTTTTATATTCTTGTCTAAAACATCATAGTATATTTCAACTAGACGCTCCTCTATTTCATAACTAGAATGATCATATTTACTATAAAATACCTTCTTAGTTTTTTCTGATAAAAATAAATTTCTTAGCCCTATCTTCCATAAACACGATAAAAGTTGAGAAAGATAGGCCTTTTTCTTATTATATAATTTTCCATCTACGTTCGAAAGACCATATGAAATTGCTATAAGATCCTCAATATTAAAATCTACAATCTTTGCTAACATTTCAAAATGAAAATATCCGTCAGACTCAAATAACTTGTCATACTTGTCTATCCCATAAAAATACATATAACATTCAAAAAATAATACTAGAATACTATCAGTTTCTTCCCAACCATTCATCCACTTGATAATGTAGTCTGCTTTCTCATTATTATCAGTTATATTTGAAAGTTCTTCTAACAACTTCTGGAACTCTCTCAAACTTAGTTTTGAATCTTTATTTTTCTCTTCTACAACTCTTTCACCTATATCTACATAATAAATTTTAAAAATCAATGATAACATTTTTCCAAAGACATCATCTCTCAATTTACTCTTTTTCAAAATATTATCTACGACTTCTTCCGCAGATACCATTTTATTTAGATTTAGCTTAAATTTACTATAAATGAGCTTTTGTGCTGCCCCTATTTCCTTAAGATTCAAAATTACAATAATTTTAAATCTTTTATTCTCAGAAAGATAGTCAATATAGCCCAATAAATCATTGTAATCTGAAGAGTTATCTGATGTTTCTGCATATGAAACCCGTTCAAAATCATCGAAAATAATGATAGAATCTCGCTTCATCAAATCCGTCCCAACTGTTTTAAAGAACCATTTAAAAACCCCTCCAACAAGTGGAATAAAGTCCAAATTTCCGAGTGTGGATTGTTTTTCTATTTCATTGATCAATATTTTCTCGGCTTGCTCTCTTGTTTTTATCCCAAAGCAGGAAATATAGTAGATTTCTTTCTTTTTATAAATTTGATTTTCAAAAAATGTCTTTATAAAAAATGTTTTCCCACTCCCCCAAGAACCATCCAACCAGAAGACATTATGAATAGAGTCTGAACTATTTAAAAACTCAACCAGACGTGTTTGATAAGGATGGTCATCCAAGTCATATTCTGGAAATAGCTCTGGATCTAGTTTCTTATAACTAACTTTTTTAAAAATTATGTCTAAAAACCAGAATAGTATTGTTGGTATAGTCAGTGCTAACAATATTATTACACGATTCACATACAAAATTGAAATAATATCTTTTAAAAAATTATAATTAGATACAAATTTATATATAGGTAAAGCAAAACGTTTAAATTGTTCAATCTCAAGCGCAAGATACAGTACCCATATGCTGGCTATAAATATTTTGTACCATTCGACAATTCTAACATTACTACTCCATGATGGTCTTTTCAATAAATATTTCAATAATTTGAAATTCATAAAAAAATTAAGAATCCTCATCATTATATTTTTCATATATCCCCCTTTTAATCTATATTATCATGATTATACCACAGAATGACAAGCATAAAGCGGATTCAAGGGACAAGAATCTAGTTATTATACTAAAATTTTTCACTGATTTTTTACCTTAGGAAGTCTATCATTTTCCAAAGATTTTATCTTCAATTGGCTATCTAAAATTTCTAAAATAAAAAAGCCTACCTTTCAGTAGACTTAGTTTGATTCTATTCTAATCGGAACTCTTCCAAAATTCTGTTCTGCTATACTTGGATTTCCTAGTTGGTAAATCTGGTCAGCCTTTTGAGTCATAGCATCCCAGGGTTCTTTGCCAATTCGGCTGACTAGATTTACCTGCCCTTTCAAAGACTTGAGATGTTGCCTGCCTTTTTCAGTAAATCCAAGGACATGAATGGCTTCTGGCAAGTCACTTTCTCTGGCCTGCACCAGGATATAGGTCAAGAGGCGTCTGACACGCGCTTTGGTGTAGCGTTTGGTGGCAACCACTTCAACCAATTCGTCAACAGACTGAGCCGTCTTGATAGCTTCCTTGATGCGCACAGCCATTTCTTGATTGACCTGATAGATGGTGGTTAGGTCTGGATTTGACAAGATTTGATAGCGGAGCATAGCAAAATAATCGTCCCAACTCACCTTACTCACCTGCTCAAAAAGGGCAAGAGAAGGCATAAAGCGTTCTAGGAAATCTTGGTCCTTCTGGTGCTGACGGATGGCTGTCGCCGAGGCAAAGTCCACATCCTTGTCCACAGAATGATAACCCGCCCCCTGACGCTGAATCGGATGTAGCTTGATATTTCGTCCTGCAACCGCCTTGGCATAAGCAAGAGCAAGAACATGATTGGGCGTATTGCCTGAAAAATCAAGATCTGCAAATTCCTTCCACATGGCTTGAGTTTTCTGAGGATAGGAGAGAGAATCAGGCAGATTTTCCACAAAACTCTCCATCTCATCACCTTGCTCTGTGTATAAGTCAGCGATTTTCTGGTAATCCAGAATTTCCTCCGTCCCAAATGCTAAAGTATCAATGCCCAACCGAGCCAAGATATCCACAGCTCCTTGGCCAAAGAAATCTGCCGCCTGAACACTGACTAAAAAGGGCAATTCTACTACCAGATCCGCTCCATTTTCCAGCGCCATCTGGGACCGTTTCCACTTGTCCACAATTGCAGGCTCTCCACGCTGCATGAAATTCCCAGACATGGCTACGATTTTCAACCCCTCTGCCTGATCCAGCAGGTATTTGTGCCCATTATGAAAAGGATTAAACTCCGCTATAATACCCGTGATGGTCATGCTAATCTCCTACTTCTGTGCCACAAAAAACCAACGGGTGCTAGTTTCTGTCGGCTCTTTATCATCAAAGTCCGCATAGAGTTTGAAGGACTTGAAACCGGCCTGTTCCAGCAAAATATCATAGGTCAGAACCTCATAAGTCCGCTCCTCATGCACTTCATCGTGGCGACTAAAGGAACCGTCAGCCTCCTTGATAAAGAAAGTCAGCTCATGGACGATGGAGTGAGGTGCTGCATCCTCATAAGTATCCCAAAGCATAGCGAAATCTTCCGCATTTTCATGGTAGGAATAGCCTGGAAAAACCTCATCCGTCTGGTAAGTCGAATGCACATCAAAGATGAAAACTCCGTCTTCGTTGAGGACATTATACACTTCCTTAAAAACATCCCCTACTTCCACTTCATCCTGCATGTAGCAGATTGAGTCCGAATAACACGTAACAAAGTCATATTTACCTGCTTTAGACAAATTTAGCATATTGCCTTCAATAAAATTAATCTTTTGCTTGGCTGAAGCCGCTCTCTTCTCGGCAATCTTCAACATATCCGCACTCAAATCAAGTCCAGTCACATCAAAACCAGCCTGAGAGAAGCGCACAGATTGAATTCCTGTCCCACAAGCCAGCTCCAAGAGTTTCTTTCTCCCCTTGGTCTTAGGCAAGTGACGCAGCGAAAAATCCGTCCATTTATCGTATAAACTATCATCCATCACTGCATCGTAAACAGCCGCAAAGGTTTCATAAGTTGCCATAAAACATGATACCAAGTCCGCCCGTAATTCGTTAGAAAATTAGGAGCCTAACGATGGAGCCGAGCTCCAAGGAAGGCTGTCTATTTTCCGAGAATTACAGGACGGGTTCAAATCCTTTCTAAGATACAAAGAGCCTTAAAAGCAAAGAGAACATAGGAAACTTTTTGCCGTATCATCAGATACAAATTAAGTTACTCTTTTTCCCTTAGCTTTTAGCTCGTGTTCAGTTTCAACATCAACCAGACACGACGCCCTTTACCTTTCTATCAATTTTTCTAAAATAAGCAAAGAAACCCAGTTGACTACAACTGAGTTCATCTTCTAAGCAAGAGCTTCTGAAATATCTACTGAATTCGCCTCATGCCATAGTTTTTCTAGGTTATAGTGGGCACGCATTTCTTCTGAGAAGATATGCACAACGACAGCACCGAGGTCTAGCAAGACCCATCCTCCAGCTGCATCGCCTTCAACGTGGCTACCTTTAAAGCCTGCTTGAGCTACCTTTTCACGGATATTATCAGCGATAGCATCCAACTGACGGCTATTCATAGAGCTAGTGATAACAAAGTAGTCTGTCACACTAGTCAAATCTTGTACATCAAGTGCGAGGATATCCTCTGCACGTTTTTCATCAGCCGCTTTCACGACTAGTTCTAGTAATTCTTTTTCGTTCATTTAGTCCTCTTTCAAATAGTGCACAAAAGCGTTATAGGTTTCAAGGGTTTGGGGATAGATGGGGAATCCCTGATGAGCTAGATGCTCCACAGTGCGAGCTGTTTCGTAGGCCACCGCCTTATTGAGCGATAGACTTGCAATCTCACGCGCCACGTCCACTCCAGGAAAGGCACGATTGTGCTCTATATAGTCTGCGACATAGATAACCTTATCAAGATCTGTCATCTGACCATCACCGACTGTATGGATTTCAATGGCTCGCAGGATTTCAGAATCTTGCAAGTTCAAATCTTCCTGAATCTTGTAGATGCCGACCATACCATGCCAAACATTATTGCCCCAGTTTTTGAGGTCAGGGTCTAGCTGATAACGGTCAATCAAGTCTAGAAATTCCTGATCTGACAGCTTTTTAGCATAGTCATGAAGAAGGCCTGATAGACCAGCTTTCTCGGTATCGACTCCAAATCGCTGGGCTAGTTCTATGGCTGCACGCTCCACACCCAAGCAATGGGTTAAACGTTTTTCAGGTAGAAGCTCTGCCATTTTTTCCAACAAAACCTCACGGGAACAGTTGATATAGTCTTGATAGGCCATCAGTAGAGTCCCTCCTTCTCGATGTAGTCTAGCACCGGCTGAGGTAGGAGAAAGTTGGGTTTTCGTCCTTGGGCAAGGAAGTCCCGCACCATGCTGGACGAGATATCCATGAGAGGCACATCTACCCAGATAACGGGATAGGAAGTCCCTGCCTTGTAGCGTGGGCGCTGAACCCCTACAAACTGAACCATGTCGACCAGCTCATCAATTCGGTACCACTTGGGCAGATAGTCTACCATGTCGGCACCGATGATAAAGTAATAATCTGTATCTGGATTTTTCTCAGTTAGAAGCTTCATGGTATCGTAGGTGTAGGAAATCCCCTTGCGCTCCAACTCAATAGTTTCAATATCCAGACCTTCAATCCCCTCAATCGCCAACTCAAGCATCTTGAGACGATGGTGTTCAGGGATTGTTTCCTTTTTATCTACATGAGGAGGTTGGTATTCAGGCATGAGCAGAACTTGATCTAGTCCCAACTGCTGGCGCACTTGATCCGCAACAATCAGATGGGCATTGTGAACAGGGTTAAAATTCCCACCTAAAATCCCTACTTGTTTACGTTTTTTCTCCTTGATTTCTGGCTCCAACTCTACCTTGGTAAAGGGAGTCAATAGTTCGATTGCCATAGGCTAGTCTCCTTTATTTCTCTGTAAAAACAGTTATTTGGAGTATAGTTTTTAAATTTCTTTGACTTTTTTAGAAATCTTGCGGTTTTCTTTCTTGCTAGATTGTTTAAACAAAATCAAGATGCGTCCGATTTTTTGGACTGTATCCACACCGATTTCTTCTTCTAAAATTTCAGCTACTTCGTGGATATTTTCATCTGTATTTTGCAAGAGCGTTACTTTAATCAATTCGCGGGCGTCAAGAGCCTGACGGACACTGGTTTTGATTTGGTCGTTGAGTCCATTTTTCCCGATTTGGATGATAGGTTTGAGAGTATGTGCCTGGCTGTTGAGGAAGGCACGTTGTTTTGATGTTAATGACATAATTTCTTCCTTGTTTTTTGATAGTTATTTTAGGTGGCGAGGGACGGTCGGAACTAATTTTTCAAAGATCTCATCTTTGAAAAATGGATTTCCTGACCTCACAATTGAGCCTAGGTCTCAATTGTGCCCCTTGCCAATCTATCGATTGGCAAGACACCACGGCAATAACTATCTTTTTATGAGCTCACTTTGTTCGCTCAGTGATTTCATTTTAAATGATTGCTTTTCGTGCGACGACGGCGACGCCTTCTGGTGCCCAGACGGCGACTTTTGCTGTGCCTGTTACGCGAATCCAGCCTAGGCCTGAGATAACTAGGTCTGTCTTGTCCTTAATGTTAAATACATGCTGAACTAGTTTTGGAAAATCTTCTTTTTCCTTGCTATTTGGTGGTGTTAGAAGGGTTCCGACGTGCTTATCGTAAAAGGCACTAGCACCTTCCAGCTTGGTACGATGGAGTTTGAGTTCATTGTCAAAGAAGGCAGTAAATCCTTGCTTTTCTCCTGATATAAAGTCAAATCGTCCGAGACCACCTAAAAATAGAGTTTGCTCAGGGTTAAGCTGATAGGTTTTGGGCTTGATTTCCTTTTTAGGGCTGACATACTTGAGGTTTTTGGCCGTCAAGTAGTGAGCCATCTGGTGGCGGTGGATAATCCCCGGTGTATCGTAGATATAAGAGCCGTCGTCAAGCGGAATCTCAATCTTGTCCAAGGTTGTCCCTGGGAAGCGTGAAGTCGTAATGACGTTCTGGTCACCCGTGATTTCTTGGATAATAGCATTGATTAGAGTTGATTTTCCAACGTTGGTCACACCGACCACATAGACATCGCGGCCCTTTCGGTAGTGCTCGATTTTGTCAATGACTTCCTTGATGGCATGTTTGTTTTGTGCCGAAGTTAGGACGACATCGACTGGACGAAGACCTTCTTCGTGGGCACGCTCCATCAGCCATTGGCTAATCTTACCCGGTTTAACAGACTTGGGCAAGATATCTTTTTTATTTCCAACCAAGAGAACATCATTACCCGATACAAAACGTGGCAAGCCTGGGATAACAGAGCCATTAAAATCAAATATATCAATGACATTAACCACCAAAGCATCACTGTCTCCTACCTCGTGCAAGAGCTTGAGGAAATCGTCGTCCGTCAACTGGACATCCGTGATTTCATTGTAGTGGCGGAGACGGAAACAGCGTTGGCAATAGACTTCGCCAGTCTCCAAACCTTTTTCAAGTGCCGACTGGGGAGTAAAACCAAGATCAGCCTTGTCTGTCGTCTGAATGGTTGCTCCACAACCAATACAGAGAATTTCTTCCATAGTTAAATTCCTTTTTTATATGTAATCGGTCCGTACTTTTCAGTGATTTTTCGCATCACACGGCGCTCACGAGCTCGGTTAATTTGCGTTTTGATCGAGTCATGTTGGACCAAGGGTTTGACTAAAATCGAGCGAATGCCTGCACGGTGGGCTGCTCGTATATCTGTCATGAGCTGGTCACCAACCATGACCACTTCGCTTTTCTCATAGTGGAATTCCTTCATGGCACGATTAATCCCAAATGTGAAGGGTTTCAGAGCCCAATAAACGTAATCAATCCCAAATTTCTCAACTGCTCGTTGGACACGTTTTTTGGTGTTATTTGAGACTACGATAATGCGAATGCCCGCGTCCCGAAGGTCATGTAGCCATTGCTTCATCTCTGGCGTCCCATCAGGGTTGTTCCAAGCAATGAGGGTATTGTCCAAATCGACCAAAACAGCCTTGATTCCCTGCGCCTGCAGGCTTGGGACTGTCAGATCATAAACTGCTTCCACAGCAAAATCTGGCATGTAATTTTCAATTGCCATTCTGGCTCCTTTTCTTAACTTTTTTTCGCAATTTTCCTTAGTAACAATGACAAGACAATCCACAACCCAGCACTAGCCAAACTGATGTAGAGCCAAGCATGGGGCTCATCTGTTAAAGGTAGGGGAACATTCATTCCGAAAAAGCCTGTCACGACTGCCAAAACCGCTAGCAAGACTGAAATGATGGTCAAGGTTGTCAAATTATCATTCAGATTATTGTTTAGGATGTTGTTGTAAGATGCTGATAGTTGTTGGAGTACTTGAGAAATCAAGTCTGTCATGGATACCAGCTGATGTGCCTCAATCATAGCATCATCAAACTGTTCTCTCTCAATCTCGTTAAAACTGCGATAGAGGGCATGCCCTTGGATATGCTCTAGCAACATGCGATTTTGCTTGGCAGCCGCAGTAAGATAAACCATACCGGTCTCCAAGTCGGACAGAGCAAAGAGGTTTTTCTTGGTCGTCCGCTGACGTAGGAGACCATTGACCTCATCCTTACTCTTGTCCATCTGCTCGATGACAGGATAGTAGGCATTGCTGATGATTTCCAGACTGGCAAAGAGAAACTTGTAAATCGAAAGCATGTCATGACTCTCCAGATAACGGGTCATCTGTTCAATGACATAGGCGTTCTTGGTATTACTAATGGTAATCAGGCGACGATGTTCCACGATAAAGGTCATAGGAAAAGCTTCGTAGTATTCCTTATCCTTTTTCAAGTTCAAGACATTGTAGATAAAGGTCACAGTCCCATTTTCACGGTGATAATCCATGTGAGCGCGCTCATTTCTATCCAGCGCGTATTCAATGGTTTCCTTGTCCAAACCGTAGATTTCAGAAAGGTCCTCTAGTTTTTTCAACTTGTCCAAATCTAGGTTAATCCAGGTACAACCATTGCCCAACTGTTTTTCTAAAAACATCTTCTCTCCTTTACCAAACTCTTTCTATTGTACCATAAATCTGCTAAAATTTCAGGCCTGGTCTGTCCGAGAGAAATTGCTGACAACGGTGATATTCCGATTGGGAACGAAGTGCAGAACCTGGTCTTCTCCTCTGAGTTGCGTTGTTCGAATGCCGACGCTGACAACCTTGCCCGATACAGTAATAGGCCCATTTGTCAGAACGACCTCATCTCCCACATCCAGTTGATGTTCAAAGAGGATGAAAAAGCCATTGATGACATCAGACAGAAAACCTTGGGCTCCCATACCAATGGCCACCCCAGCAATCCCAGCACCTGCCAGCAAACTAGAAACTGGCAAACCCAAAATAGACAAGATACAGTAAAGCAAAAAGAAATAAAGGGTATAATTAAACACATTCTCTAATAAACGTGAGATGGTTTTCTGACGCCCGACATCATGACGAGACATTTTTAGAGAAGGTTTAACAATTCTCTGCACCATGGTATGGAGCAGTTTCTTAGCTATATAAAAGAGTAAAAATAGGAATAACAGAGAAATTAACTTGGTTAAGATATTCTCAATAATCGTTGTAACATCAAGCTTATTGAGGTAGGTTTTAAAAAATTCTTGCATAGAAAACTCCTTTCATTTATTATACCATACTTTCACAAGTGATGAATCTCCATAAATATTCAAAAATAATAGCCAAAATAGACAGAAAATTCTTGATTTTAGTTCATATTTATACTATAATCATAAACATTACACAACTAAGGAGGTTGTTATGAAAAAATTCATTCATGCTTGGAATAAGGCAAGCCTAATCAAACGGATTTTGATTGGTATGCTTATTGGAGGAACCCTAGGACTGACACTTCCTAACATTTCAGGAATTGGTCTACTCGGAGATCTCTTTGTTGGCGGTCTAAAAGCCATCGCACCTATTCTAGTCTTTGCCCTCGTTGCTAACGCCCTTTCCCAACATCAAAAGGGACAAGATAGCAATATGAAAACAGTTATTTTCCTTTACTTAGTGGGAACCTTTGCAGCGGCACTTGTTGCTGTCCTAGCAAGTTTCATTGTCCCTGTTGAGATTACCTTAAATAGTGCCAATACAGAAATCGCACCACCAGATGGGATTGGCCAGGTCCTCAGCAATCTCTTGCTCAAACTGGTTGACAATCCAGTCAATGCCCTTGTCACAGCCAACTACATCGGTATCCTATCTTGGGCAGTGATTTTCGGGATTGCGATGAGAGAGGCCAGCAAAAATAGTAAAGAATTGTTGAATACCATAGCTGATGTGACTTCTAAAATTGTCGAATGGATCATTAACCTAGCTCCATTTGGGATTCTTGGTCTTGTCTTCAAAACTATTTCCGATAAAGGAATCGGCAGTCTCGCAAACTACGGTATTTTACTAGGACTATTGGTGACAACCATGTTCTTTGTAGCCCTAGTAGTCAATCCATTGATTGCCTTCCTCTTTATGAAGAGAAATCCTTATCCCCTCGTCTGGAAATGTTTGCGTGTTAGCGGTGTGACAGCCTTCTTCACTCGTAGTTCTGCGGCCAACATCCCTGTCAACATGAAACTTTGCCACGACCTTGGACTGGATCCAGATACCTATTCTGTTTCTATCCCACTTGGTTCTACTATCAACATGGCGGGGGCAGCGATTACTATTAACGTTTTGACCCTTGCTGCAGTAAATACTCTTGGAATCCCTGTTGACTTTGCGACAGCCTTTGTCCTCAGTGTAGTAGCAGCTATCTCAGCCTGTGGTGCTTCTGGTATTGCGGGAGGTTCCCTCCTTCTTATCCCAGTTGCTTGTAGCCTTTTCGGTATTTCTAACGATATTGCTATGCAAGTTGTCGGAGTTGGTTTTGTGATTGGGGTCATCCAAGACTCATGTGAAACAGCCCTCAACTCTTCTACAGACGTCCTCTTTACTGCCGTTGCCGAATACGCAGCAGCCCGTAAAAAATAATCTATAAAGACAAGCCTGCTCAGGTCTTGTCTTTTCCGCTTTTATTCTAGTCTTATTAGGAAATTCTTATGTCTATTAGCCAACGTACGACCAAGCTCATCTTAGCTACCTGCCTTGCCTGCCTGCTTGCTTATTTTCTTAATCTTTCCTCGGCAGTTTCGGCTGGAATCATAGCCCTCTTGAGCCTATCCGATACCCGTAGAAGTACCTTAAAACTGGCCCGCAATCGGCTCTTTTCCATGCTTCTAGCTCTAGCTATCGGTGTTCTGTCTTTTCACTTGAGCGGATTTCATATCTGGAGCCTTGGCCTCTATCTTGCCCTTTATGTGCCCCTAGCCTATAAGATGGGCTGGGAAATTGGCATCACACCAAGCACTGTTTTGGTAAGTCATCTCTTGGTTCAAGAGTCAACTTCTCCAGATCTTCTAGTCAATGAATTCCTTCTCTTTACTATCGGTACAGGATTTGCCCTACTTGCCAATCTCTACATGCCTTCACGAGAAGAGGAAATCCAGCACTACCACGTGCTGGTGGAAGAAAAGTTGAAAGATATTCTCCAACGCTTCAAATATTATTTATCCAGAGGGGATGGACGCAACCGAGCACAGTTGGTTGAAGAATTGGACACCCTTTTGGAAGACGCCCTCAGACTGGTCTATTTGGATCACTCAGACCACCTCTTTCACCAGACCGACTACCATATTCACTACTTTGAGATGAGACAGCGACAAAGTCGCATCCTGCGAAATATGGCCCAGCAAATCAACACCTGTCACCTAGCTGCCAGTGAAAGTCTGATTTTAGCCCAACTCTTTTCAAAAATTGCAGGGCAACTGAGCCAGACCAATCCTGCTTCTGATTTACTAGATGAAATCGAACGCTATCTGGATGTCTTCCGTAATCGCAGCCTGCCCAAGACAAGAGAAGAATTTGAAACCCGTGCCACACTTCTTCAACTCCTACGTGAAGCCAAAACCTTCATCCAAGTAAAAGTTGACTTTTACCAAAAATATGGACAGTAAAAAAGAAAACTTCAGACCAACCACAAAAGGTGAATATCTGAAGTTTTCTTTTATTTGTAAGTTATCACCATAAAGGTTAATAGTAAAACAAATAAGGCCAAACTCACCAATAAAGTGAGAACCTTGACCAAGGTATTGCTCTGCCAGTAGCTTGGTTTACCAATATTACTAGTGGCATCCATGGAAAATAGTTGATTTTGACGAGGTTGTATGGTTACCAATACAATCAAAGCAAGAGAGAGGATAATAGCTAAAACAATCAGAATATCAGTCATAGGCCTACCTCAAAATCCCTAGCAAGGTAAAGAGTAAACCAATCAGAATCATTAAACCCAAGATGAGTGAAAAAATCTTACTAATCTTTTCCCCTCGGGTTTCTTTTTCTTTCTTGATCGGTTTTTGTTTCAACTCTTCCATACGACCTTCAACGTCTTTGTAAAATAAATCTTCGTCTGACATGTTAGCCTCCTAAAATGGTTTGCATGGTTTCCTTATATCGCACCAAGTCAACATAGTTGGCATGTTGGCCTTGTTTGCCAAGTGCCTGAAGCATTTGTTCAACATCTGAAAGGGCCAGTTTAATGGTCTCAACCAAAGCAGAAACTTCACTACTTTCAAATAGATGATCAGGAGCGATATAGAGTCTATTGTGCACTGTCTGATTAAATCCAAGAATCAAGAGATTGTGCTCAAAGGCCTGACGCACCGCCTGCAACAACTCATTGCTGTGGTTTATATCCAAGTAAATATCCGACAGTTGATAGAGCTCCTGAATCTTCTGTGGACTAGCGTTCTGATAAAGGACCACATTAGGATAGCGAAGCATGTCTAAGAGCTTAGAAGACATCTCTGTCACCGCTGCGATACGGAAGGTAACATCAGGCAAGGCTTCTACGATTGCTTCTACTTGCTCAATCTGATCGGAATTGGTCAAGATTAAGGCATCTCGTCTTAGGAAATTATCGCGTTTAAACTGGTAATGGTAACCCAAGTGCACAAACTGATCATGGTATTTCTCTTCAGTCAACTCTAAAGCACGTTCATAAGTCGCTTTGTTTGGAATGATGATTTTCTTAGTACGAACATCATCACTTTCCAAAATCAACTGCATATTGCCTGGAATAGCATCATAGAGAGATTCCTGCCAAACCAAAACATCTGAGCCAGATTTATCTGGATGATGGAAAGAAACCAAGAAAGGAGTCGCTAGAGTATTAAAAATAATCTGATGCTTATCTAGCCCTAAATCTTGCAAAAAGAATGTAATAAATTCAACCTTATTTGCAAAGTAACGCATGGACTGACCAGGCAAAGTCAATAAGATATCACCCGTCACATGGTTTTCAAGTAACACCTCCTGACCATTGACATCTTGGTAAACCGTCATCACCGGATCACTATCTGCGCTATAGGTCGTTGTAGCAAAGCAAGCTCCGAAGCGATTGTAATGGTCAACCTGACGGACTCTACCTTCCAGGTCTTTCCAATCTACCTGTTTTACCAAGCGAGCCTGCATTCCATCAGCATAATGAATGACGGCCCTCTCCTGCGTCATATCTTCAATACGAGCAGACTGATTATTGCCTGAAATTTCCCAAAAAGCTGGAACAGATACTTGGTTAAAATAAAGAGGTTTTCCCTTTTCATATCCTAGATAATAAGTAAAAGGAGATACCAGACCATCAGGCAGAAAACCATCTGCATCGATGACCACTCCAAGTTGAGAAAGACCAGTAGCGACTAGACTTTCATGTAAATCTCGACTTTCCTGACTATAACGATCATAAAGTTCAATCATGGAGCACCTCCTCTACTGTTTTCTTCCACTTTTCTAAAATTTCTTTGGTTAAGAAGCCTTCTGCAATCTGGTAAGAATGGGAACGCATAGCTTCCAAACGATTTTCTTGATACAGTTGACAAATCTTAGCTGCATAAGCTTGCTTGATTTGATCCTCCACATGGTCAGATGAACTTGGAATCAAATAACCGTTTTTCCCATCTTCTATAAAAGTTTGATTACCATAAGGTACATCAAAACCAATTAGAGGAAGGCCTGAACCAATAGCTTCCATCAAGGTCAAACCAAAGCCTTCGCTGGTTGAAGCAGTCAAGTAAACCTCATACTGGCTATAAATCTGCGAAAGCTCCTCATGTCCCTTGAGCTGGATATAATCCTCAGCATGATGAGTTGCAATAATATCTCGAAGAAGAGAATCCTCACCACCGCTACCATAAATATCAAAGGTTAATTCAGGAATTTCCTTACGAGCCTCAATGACTGCCTTAACCAACCAGTCAATGTGTTTTTCTTTGGCAAGACGTGAAGCGGTAATCAAAGAAAATGGCTTACGTCCTTGATTTGACTCAGTCAAGGAATCAATACTTCCTACAGGAATGGTAACAACCTTTGGTTGGTGCTGGGTATATTTGGCAAATTGCTCTTGCAACACTTCCTTTTGTCTGTCAGTTGATACGATAAAGAAGTCAACCTTATCCGCATTGGTAAACTGATAGTCATAGTAATTATTCCAAAGGATATAGTCCTCATTTGTAGCATTTTCACTATAATGCTCCGCATGAACAACTACCGCTAGATGCGCGGCCTGTGCTTCCTCAAACACAACCTGAGCAATGCCTGTCTCCCTATCCAGAATGACCAAATCAGACTTGTTCAAATTCAAGGATTTCATAAAAGCACGCATGAAAGCTGGCTTCCCATAGAAAATCTTATCCTTGAAACGGTAAACCTCTTCCTTCCCTTGATTCATCAAGATATCATAGGCTGGAGTTCCGTCTTCATTGTAAAAAGTTCGTTGGTATAGGACTGCAACATTGTCCTTGGGAGCAAAGTATTCGGTACAATAACGAGTATAAGAAAAGTAATCCTTACGAATCAATTTTCCTTTAAAGACATACTCGGTATGTTGAACCAAGTCCTTGTCCTCATCCACTAAATAACAGGTTACAAACTTATCTTGGTCAGAAAAGAAGACACGCAAGACCTTGCCATTCTTTTCTCTACGACTTTCGACACCGTCAATAGTAGCTAAGACATCAGCCACCGTCATGCTAGTCGGTGCAATCTTGATATCTGTAAAGTGATTATAAAGCCAGATAACTTGCTCATCATCAAAACCAATATTGGCTGTCAGATGCTGAATATTATCGGCTAAAATCATATCTGTAAAGATAAACTTAGAGGACAGATTTAATTTCCGAAAAACACCAGCACGATAGGCTTGTGCGTATTCAACACCGCTACTAGCCCATCCAAGTCCTAAATTTATATTGTAAATTGTCATATTTTCTCCTCTTATGGAAAATGAGTCACGATTTCACCTTTTGGAGTGACCTCAACCAGCCCCATCAGGAGATTCCGTACCATATCAGCACGAATCTGCTCTTTCATCGTTTCAAAACCTGCATAGGCTTCTTGATAATATTCTACAATTGGATTTTTCTGTGCAGCAGATTGGCCACCGATAGCCATAGATAATTGTTGTAGATAGTCTACTTGCTCCACCCAGTTATCATCGATAGCCTTAAGTAGAGAGAGTCGTAAATACTGTTCATACAAGTCGTGTTTCTCCAGTAATTCCTTCTTTTCAGAGAGTTCTCTATTCACAACTTGTCGAATAAAAGAGCGGACTTGTTTCTGATTAGATAGGTCTAGATTATCAGGAATTTCCTTTACATGGAAACTGATATTGGTAACGATAAAGTGAAACAGCAATTCACGACTGGCATAGTGTTCAGCCGCTACCTTTTCTGTATATCTCTCAATAATATCCACAACTACATCTTCTAAGTCGCGAGAACCATCTATTAGACGATTGCGTTCCTTGTAAACCATATCGCGTTGGATATTCATGCTCTCAGCATACTCTAAGGTCTGACGACGGGCAGTTCGACCAGCGCTATCACTAGCATGCTGCGCTCTTTCAACCAGATTACGATACTTTCGACCTTTGAGAATTTCTGGTTGCGTCATATCTTGAACTTGATAATCTTTATACTTCTTGTGAACCCAAGATGGACCAAATTTCTTAATAACATCATCTTCCAGAGATACAAAAAACTTACTCATACCTGGATCTCCCTGACGACCAGAACGTCCACGGATTTGAAGGTCAATCCGCTGACTCTCCATCCGCTCTGTTCCAATGACAATCAAACCACCAAGTTCAGCGACTCCCTTACCGAGTTTAATATCCGTACCGCGTCCTGCCATTGAGGTTGCAACTGTTACGGCCCCCATCTGACCTGATTCAGCGATAATTTGGGCCTCACGCGCAGCATTATTGGCATTGAGAACATTGTGGGCAATCCCTTCACGAAGCAAGAGTGATGAATAAAGCTGAGACATCTCCACTGAGCCAACAAAAACGAGTAAAGGATTCCCCTTAGCATGATACTCTTTGATATATTCTAAAGATGCATAAACTTTCTCCGGTAAAGTCACATATAAATTATCTGGATAATCAATCCGTTGCTTAGGACGATTGGTTGGAATCCGAACAACAGCCATATTATAAGTCTCAAGAAATTCTTTTTCTGCTACCTTTCCTGTTCCCGTCATCCCAGATACTTTTTTAAACATCTTAAAGAGGCTCTGATAGGTGATGGAAGCCATGGCTCTCGTTTCAGGAGACAACTTCACGTGTTCCTTTGCTTCAATGGCCTGATGGAGTCCTCCCTGCAGTTTGGTCATTTCCATTAGACGTCCTGTTCCCTTATCAACCAGTACCATCTCATTCCCACGAATGATATAGTCCTTATCTTTGGTAAAGAGCTTATGAGCTCGAATCGCATAGACTAGGTGACGAGCAAAGGACGCATGTTCTTCCTTATATAAATTGTCAATTCCTAGGAAGCTCTCCGCAGACTTGGCACCCTTAGTAGTAAGCCAAACCTCTTCCTTCTCCTCTTTGAAAATATAATCTTCTCCTTCGACCAATGTTGTTACCAGCGTATCAATAATCGCATAGTAATTAGACTGAACACGAGGAGAACCCGCAATAATCAGAGGAGTTTGTGCACTATCCAGCAAGATGTCATCAATTTCATCGATAATGACATAGTTAAAAGGTCGTAAAAATTTACCTTCTTCATTCGAAGCTAGATTATCATTTAGGTAATCAAAACCGAGATTACTATTGGTCGTATAAATAATATCCGAAGCATAAATCAGTTTCTTTTCTTCAGCTTTCATTTCCTTCTTTGGATCCCCTGTAAATGGTACCCCAATGGTCAATCCTAGGAAACGATAAACTTGGCCCATTTCCTCTGCATCACGCTTTGATAAATACTCATTTGGCGTAACGACCATCACTCCTTCTCCTGAAAGAGCGTTCAAATAGACCGGCATGGTAGCTGTTAGGGTTTTCCCTTCCCCCGTGTTCATCTCAGCAACATTTCCATAGTGCATGACAATAGCTCCCATGACCTGAACATCATAGGGGAACATCCCTAAAATCCGCTTATCCGCTTCACGCACCACAGCAAAAGCTTCTACTAAAAGATCATCTAGACTTTCTCCCTTGGAAAGACGCTGACGAAACTCCACTGTTTTAGCCACTAATTCTTGATCCGAAAGAGAGGACATCTTGCCTTTTAAGTTATTGACCCTTTTTAAAATCTTTTTTACTTTCCTAAGCTGGAAATCTTGACCTAAACGTCTAAACACTTCTAATCTCCTTGATAGAAAAATGATAAAAAGTTAAAGATTCAAAACCAGCACTTAAAAGAGAAACTTGATAAGTATAACTATCTTCTGGATAAGTAAATATGAAATCTTTCACTTTTTCTACCTTTTCTTCTAAAATATCCCCATAGCGATCAAAAAAAGTTATCTTGGTATAAACCCCATTTTCAGGCTGGCAATCAAAAGCCAGTGATAGTTGATACTCCTGATTTCTTTTTAGTAAGGGAAGCTGGGGCTGAGTCCGTGCAGCCTGGTAATTGACACTAGAAAACCAAGTCTTGAGAATCTCACCAGATGGCAATAGAGGATTATAGAGACGGACACTTTTGTCAGGAAAATAAGATACAGTTGATCCGTACGTATAAGTCCCGCCAACTTCTCCCCAATGAATAGACTGTCTCTGTGTGATAATCATTCTTTCTCCCTTCCAAAACCACTTGCTAGTACCATCCGATAAAAGTGGATAAACCAAGCAACATTAGTATCTGTATCATCATTATGTCGTCCAGCAGTTCCTTTAGACAAAATCTTGGCACCTGTATTACATAAATAAGTAACTAGTTTCTCATAAGCTTGAGGATCCATTTCTTCATCCTTCATATAGGACAAACCAAAGGTTGTCTTTGAAAAATTTGCTTGTTTAAAGATTTGCCAAAATCGCTGATCCAACTCCGTCATATCTTGCGAACTTGTCCCACCTGTATGGTGAATTAAGCAATCAAAAGCCAAGTTAGAGACACCCGGTGCGTCCAAACGTCCACGGCTAGCTATGGTTCCTAAATTAGCCAAGGGCTTACCAACTATGATGGCATGAGGTTCAAAAGAAGCACCATAATAGAGAGCCGGAAACGTTCCCATAGAAAGGCCTGATAAAATCAAATCCTTGTGATCAAAGCCTAAATAATCAAGATAATGAGCAATCGTCTCTTTGACCTTGCCCTCTAGCTCATCCGTTCCCAGATAAAAAGCTCCTCCTTCTAATCGAGGGTCAGAGAACAGAATGAAGGGACACTTGAAATTTTGCATCATCCAGTATCCTTCAAATCCCTCGGCAGGTCGAAAACCAGCAAAATAAACAGCCAAAGGCGGTTTAAAATCACCTGGATGGAAGAAATAGTTTATTTCATCACGCTTGGAATCATGTAGGATATTTCCACCCAGTACAAACTTCCCAAATTGTTTTCGACTCCAACGTTGGTGCAGATTACCTAGTTTGATAGTTCCATGCCCTCTTGCTTCAACAGATATCGAAAGAAAGTAATCTCCGTCTCGACTATCCATAACAAGCGCTTGCTCCAAGTCTTTTTCAGACACTATGATATCTTCAAACATATCATCAACAGACCCACTCCAAATTTTACGGATTACTAAACGAAAGTCACAATTTCCTTGCTTTTCATATTCGAGCCACAACTCAATAGGAAGTGTTTTTTGAACTACTATATTATAAGCCCAAAAGGCAAGTTGAGAAAAATCTTGTCCAAATCCACCTTCCAAACTCACATAATCCAATCCTTGATAAGAAAGAGCTCCTGTAAAATTTGGATTCACTTGTATCGTCGAAGGAAAGAGTTTATCACCATATCCACCACCAAAAAGAGATTTACTCAAATCATTGATTAATTGTTGGGGACTTGAAAAATCAATTGCTTGTGCACATCGTTTTTTAAAAAAATCCAAAACCTCTCTATCATCTGTTTGTAGATTCTGGTTATAAAATAAAGTATAAGGTTCAAAATATTTCACAAAGGAAAATAAGTCTTTGGCATACTGACCATCTTCTATTAAAACGGCATGAAAACGGCTAATATCCTCTTTTTCTATTATTTCACGAAGGGCTACTGATGAATTGGGGTAAAAATGATACCAACTCATATTTTCAGGTATGTCATACTGATTTCCCCAATTGGTAAGTCCTATCTGTAAAATATTAAGTTCCTTTGACATTTTTAACCTCCTCTATCCATTTCTCTAATTTTTCAAGAAATTGTTGTCCTGTGTGCTCCTTAATCTTATCAATCGAATAAATCAAGGACTCATTCCACTCTTTCAACCTATCTGTATAATAATGTGCAGCCTTAGAAAATTCTGTCACATCTGCTAACAAATAACCATTTTTTAAATGTTCAACATAGACGGTTTCAACTAGGTTGATTTGAGGAATTCCTGCACTAATACCAGCTATCTGTGTGTAGAGATGAGGCTGTCTATTTAAATCCACAATCAAACGGACAAATTCTAGTGTTTTTATCAAATCCAACTCATCATTCAAGTTGACAAACTGTACGCGTAAGTCCTGGTGTTGATTTTCTTCCAGAGGATTTTCTGCATCACCATAATCAATCGCCTTCTCCAGATTTTCGGATTGAATGTTTTCTTGGATGAAAGACTCAACAACCCCTTCCACCTCATTCATTTGCTCCTGACTAGCAGCAAATGCTCCAAAAATCACCTCAGTATCTTTATTTTCAGCGACAAAGGCCAAGACTTGAAGTAGAGCTTGGTTATCAATTCCTTGCTCAAAATCCAGTTGATAATAAATGATAGATTCTTTCTTAGTTTGGCTTCTCCCCAATCGTAAGCGAGTGTCAAAAGGTGATAAATGATGAAATTGATGCATTCGTTCAGGGTATAAATCCTGTAACAATCGTAAACTATCTTCTCTATCCACCAAAATCAAATCAGACTTTTCAAAAGTTGAACCTAAATCTCTAAAGGTATCTTGAGGATTACGCCCAATGAAAAGACTCAACAGTTTCGGATTTTCTCTAGGTAAACGGTCTAATACCATCTGGTCATGATGAGAATGAGAAGGAACTATAAAAATATCCTTGTTCTTCACATACTTTTGCAGATAATTCTCAAAAAATTCTGCCACCAAATCTCCCATGTCTTGATAGCTGAGAGCTTTAAAGCGATAACCAAAAATTGGATTGACTTCTACCCGTCCTCCTTCTTTTAAATACTCTCTAAACTGCCACACTCCCTTTGGATTCAGATATTCTTGATAAGCTGCTTGCCCATCTTCAAAAAAGATAACACTCGACACAAATCCACGATCATCCATGATATAGTGCATATCTACTTGACCATTCGGTTTAAAATACAGTATATCACTGATGAAGCCTTCGACTCCATGTTCAACCTTAGCAAATTTCTTCCCATTTTTTTGAACGATAATCGTAAAGGGACTATAAATAAATTCACAGTCATTATCCCACTCAATATCTCTAATGGTTAAAACTTGGGTATGAAGATTATGAAAATCCTGCATAACATCAAAAACAGAATATGTTGCTGTTTCCAAAACACCGTGCCTATGTAAAAAATAACGCAAATGAGGCTGATAAGCCAATATTAAAAGGTGAGACTCTATGTTCTGTCTTTGAAACAGTCGAATCTGGTTAAAGGTATCATCAAACTCTAGACGAAAATGAGAAAAATACCAAGGAGTGATATTTGCATGCCATTTCCGCTCAGAACCATACCAAGCTGGAATAAAATAATACATAAAAGTCTCCTAAATCAAGGGTCTATAGGTTTCATTTAACCGTAGAGCCTTGACCTCGTCTCTAATTGTAAAAATCATGCCCCCAAACATCAAGAACAAGCCTGGAATCATCGCCAATCTTAATAACTTTTCATCATACAAAACAAAAAGCATGGGACCACCTGCCATGATTACATTAAAGAGACCACCGATGACTGAGAAACGAAGGACCAACCGATTGATAAATCGACTAGTGTCCTCGCCTGGATAAATACCATAAATGTATTCTCCAGATTTTTTCATGCGGTCTGCAATCTCTTCACCATTCATAGTAACAAATGCAAAAATAATACTAAATAAAAATAAGACCGAAATATAAACATAGACCCACAAAGGTTTCCCAATCATAAATTCCTTTGATAAAGTCTCCAATCCTGAATGATCAGGGAAAATAAATCCCAGCAAGATGAATAGATAAGTTGGTACACTAAGAAAACTCATCACATACATATAGGGCATCCCGCCAGCAGGATTCAACATAATTTCAAGATAAGAATAGCGTTTAAAACGATTGTGAAGTCCTATCTTATTGACTGGCACTAGATAACGCGCACGATACATAATGGCAAGTAAATAAGAAAAGACAACGGTTAATAAAGCAAGTAACACAATAATCCCTGTTGGGATATGAACCAGTTTAAAAGTTTCAATAACATCCTGGGGAATATTGATGATAATACTAGATAAGAGTATGACAATAGATCCCCCAATCCCCATACTAGCATTCAAATCTGACAACCACACCAGAAAAAAGGTCCCTGCTATTAGTAATAAGGTATTCATAAATATAACCAAGACCGAAGAATAGGATGCTTGTATCGGCAAACTTAGAGAAATTGCCAAAGATTGAATAACAGCAATCAGCAAGGTCAGATACATTTTTCGACGATCTTGAATTTCAATCGCTGTAGAACTTAGCCCCAATTTTTTAGAATAAGAAAACATCTGCCACAAGATCATTGCAGACATCCAAGGTGATAATCCTATAGAAAAAATCGATAAACTTCTTAGATTTCCACCTGTTAGGGCGGCTGAGAAGGCTAGGTAGGCCGTTGAACCACCTAAGAAGTCTTTGGAATTCAAATCAACAAAGGGGAGAGTAATACGACTTCCCAATACATAGATAAACAGTAGAAATAAGGTAGCTAGGCCTTTTTTTACTGCTATTGAGGAATAAAGTTTTTTCAAAAAAACTCCCCTTTCTTTACAATTTTGTTCAAGAGCACTTTTTTAAATAGGCATTAATTTTTATTGGCTTTCATTTTTTCTTCTGCTTCAAAAAATAATCTCAATCTAAAACAAATATCTTTATATTCTTCAGTATCTGTTAATTGATGGTATTCTAAAGTTTGCTTATAATCTTTTAAAAGATTGACAAATCGAATACGCAAAACAGAAACATCCAAACCAGCCAAGACACAATCAGATATTTTTTTAGAAAACACTTCAACAATATCTCTTGCCCAAGAAAGATCAAATTCCGTTCTCATAATGCTTCCTGAACGTCTTCTATACAGATAGAGATTATCGTTTATAAAGACGATTTTAGACGCTAAAAGATAAAAGCGATGCATGGTTGCTTCATCATCGAAGCGACGACCATTTGAAAAGTGAACTTCATTAAATAATTCTTTTTTAATCAACTTAAATGTCGGCAATATAAAGGCTGAACTATTGAATTTCCAGTCACCTGCTTGACGGTTCATAATTTCTTGTATAGATAGTTCTTCAATACAAAAATCCTGTCCAGTTACATAAAAATAAAAATTTCCATCAGATTCATCAAAATTATAGTAATTTCCTATCACTATGTCCGCATTTTTCTCTTTAACTTGCTGATAAAGAGCTTCAATCATATTTTCTTTTACAATATCATCGGAGTCAACAATCGTGATATATTGTCCTCTAGCTTCACGCAGGCCTACATTTTTAGCTTGTGCTGCTCCCTGATTTTCTTGATGAAACACTCTGACACGCTCATCTTGCATCATAAATGCATCACAAATTTCCCCAGAATTATCTGTAGAGCCATCATCAACTAAAATAATTTCTATATTTTGGTAGCTCTGTCTTAGAATATGCTCGACACACTCCACCAAATATTTTCCCGTATTGTATATCGGCACCACAACACTAATTAATTCGCTCATTATTCTATCTCTATATTCTTCATTTTATCCACTAAATCATCCGGTCTCTCTATAGAAAAAATACCTTCATAGAGTCCATCATCCATACTTTTACGTGTTATGTCAAAAGCCAAGATTTTCTTGCCTCTCTCTTTTGCTCGCGTAACTACATCTAGGACTTCCCCACCCATATTAATATCCAGGTATACAGCAGAATCATCCAACAACCAATCGATTCTCTGGTGAAGAATAGATTGGTATAAAGTCATATTCGAGTAAACAGATAATTTAGTTAAATCTTTATTACAATAAACAGGGGCCGCAACATGAAAATGCCAATCAGGTAAGTGTTGTAATAAATACTCTAAATGTTTTACATCTGCACTCCATGTCACAAGCATCGCTTGTTTCTTAGATTGATTGCTTCTATCAAAAAAATTCAAACTGGAACGTTGAAAAGCAATCTCTGACCAATCCAAATCTCTATAAGCCCACCATAATTCACGTAGTCTAGATATGCTGTATGTATTCCACGGCTTATCATGACTAGCAAAGTGAACAATAACAGGTGGATTATCATCTAGCCGTTCACACTTCTGATCTAAACGATAAATATCAACACCAGCCATATAATTATATGTTTTATCTAATGCTAGCCAATTATCCTCAAAGTAAATATTTAAAATACTCTGATCCCCCAGATGAACAGCTTGATTCTGACCAGCAGCTAATTCCAATAAACTATTAACAATAGAATGCTCTTTCCACTTTGCAACATGCATTAGCAAAACACCAGAATTAAATCCAGATTTTCGTCCTTCATAAGCATAGACATCATCAACAGCTCCAATAAAATATCCTTTAAGATCTATCTCAAACAAAGTAGATAGTTCCCCAGTTACAATAATATCAGAATCTAGATACAATACTTTGTCAGACTCAACCACTTCTGTCGCAAAAAATCTAAAGTAAGAAGCATAGTTTAAATGTGGCCCAGTTTTATAACCTTCAAAAAGTTCTTTGTCAAAGTGTACATTGTGAATTGTAGAATTCACAACTTCCATTTTTCTCCCCAATAATTTGAACCATTCAGGAGCTATATCACTATTTAGAATATAAAAATCAACATCCCTATTGTGATATAATACAGACTTTATAGTCGTCTCTAAAGGAATAAGATAGGCATTATCTGCCGCTAATACAATAGATTTTCTCATACTGTTCTCTACCTCATATAAGATCTGATTGCGTCTACCATTTTTTCCGGAATGGAACTTGGATAGATACCTTCATATGAAATTTCAGAAAGATTCTCATAGCAAGTATTGTCAAAAGCTATCATTGGTTTTTTATGCTTAGCTACAAACTCATATGCATCTTCTAATTTTCTATCATGATTTAAATCCAAGTAAAGATCTGAAGTAATTACTATTTGTTCCAATAACATTGGTAAGGAATTTGGATATACGGTAACATTAGGAAAACGTGTTAAAGCCAGCAATTCATTTGCCATATTTGTATAAGCAACAATATGAAAATGAACATCTGGCAGTTGCTCCGCCAAATAATCTATTTTCTCTACACACCAGGAATTCGTTAAATTAACACATTGTAACTTAAATGGTTGTGATTTACTAGGATACTTCACACCCTTTGAAAACCATTCATTTAAAATAACAGACCAATCCATTAAAGAGTTTTCCCACCAAATTTCTCTTAGACGTCCAACAGAAAATTGATTCCATGGCTTATCCTGAGAAATATAGTGTAAAATTAGTGGCAGTGGTTCGAGTGGCATATCAAAAATAAATTGATGTTTAAAGGCAGCTGCTCCATAATCAAATCCTATTTGAAAATTATATTTGTCCTCAAGCAGGCTAAACTGATCTTTAAACAACATATTTAAAATTGATTGGTCCCCCTCCTTAACATTCTCATGTTCTTTTTCTGTTAATTCAATTAATTTTTGTCGAATATTTTCAGAGCGCCATTTTTTATTATTAATTAACAGAACCCCAGCATTGAAGCCAACTCCAGCTCCAAAGCAAGAACGAGCTGCGCCCAAATAATTTTCACCCAAATCTAATTCAAACAAATCGGTCAAATCACCAGTCACAATCAAATCACTATCTAGATAGAGAACTTTATCTTCTGTTACAAAATCTGGAATAAAATAGCGTGCAAAGGTCATATGATTGATATGAGGTAGTTTATTAGACCAGTTCATTTTATACTGCGAGCCAATTAACTTGCAATCAATCAAGTCTCCCCCCATCTCTTGTAAATAGATTCTTATTTGACTAACCCATTCCTGGGGAATGTCCTGATTGAGTAAATAAATTTTCAAATGACTATTGTGTCTACAGAGTGATTTCATCGCCGTTTCGATTTGTCGAATATAAGCGTAATCACCTGCAAATACTACTGCACGTTTGGTATTTCCCATTTTAAATCCTTATCATTTATTCTAACTAACATTATTTATTATCCTACATACATTAAACCAAATAGATTTTATTCTATCATCTTTACATAAAATCAATCTGTTCACTTACTCATCAAGTAAATATAATGTTTCCTTAATCCATTTCATCGTATCTGTTGCTGATAGATTTTTTTCTTCAAGTTCTTTTTTTCTAAATTTTAACAGGGATACAAAATTATCTACGTATCGACCAACTTCTATATTTCGAGCAGCAAGAAGAGCTATAAAATTTTCACGTTGCTGTAAATCTGACTTTATAGCAATTAAATTAAAATGCCTGTTAGAGCTCCTAATCGTTCGATAAACGTAGCTATCTCTATTGATGTAAACTAGTTTAGGAGAAATAAGATAGATTTTAAACCAAAACTCCATATCCTCACCCAATCTTGTCAAAGTATTAAAACGAATAGCTCCTAGAATATCTCGTCTAACTAACTTTCCGCTAACAAAGCGATAGGTATGATCGAACGAATCTAAATCAATTAATTCATTTATTAGCTCTAAGCCATTAAAAACTCGTTTTTCATAGCCTCTTTGGAAAGAATGAACATACCAAGAGCCATCCTCCATCTCAAATCTTTTATAAGTTGAAACAGATACACCTGCTGATTCATCTATGATTGCATTATAAAGAACTTCTAAATAATCTTCCTCTACCCAGTCATCTGAATCAACAAACGTTAAATAATTTCCTCTGGAATATTCAATCCCCAAATTACGGGCAGAGGAAACTCCACCATTTTCTTTCCTATAGTAATGAAAACGGGAGTCCCTCTCTGTATATTCCTGACAAATTTCTCCTGAATTATCTGTAGAACCATCATCAATCATAATCACTTCAAAATTTGTATAAGTCTGTTCAACAAGACTTTCTAAGCAAACTCTAACATAACTTTCAGTATTATAAACTGGAATAATAACACTAATCAAAGATTCCATACATTTCACCTACAATCTTAAAATTATAGAATAAATCTTTATTTATCTAGCAATATAGTTGTTGGGCAGTCTCTATGTAAATCATGAAAATGTTTCTTTAAATTCCTGTTCATAATAGACTCATTTTTATTAAAAATATCTATTTTTTAGAGAGATAGCCACATGAATTTCTCTATTTATTTAAAAATGTTCCATCAAAATTGTGAACTCACTTATCATACTTATTCGTTATTCTAATATCCTTGCAACAATCTGATTGTTATAGGTTTCATCCTCAATAAATTCAATATCTTGGTCGAAATTATGTTCAGCAGTATGTTTATGAGAAAATTTAACCTTGGTTTTAGCACCCATCTTCATCCACTCATACTCTGAGTCAATATGCCCCACATCCAAAACTTGATATCCCATCTGACATAGATTATAACTCAGAACCTTTGCTGTTGGCCCCAACATACATAAGATGAGTCGTCCTTTCGCATGTTTAATAATTTCCTCTTGAATCTTATCGACAATAGAATAGGCGTTATGAGATGGACAAATAATTCGCTTCACGGATTTGGCCTTATCGAATAAATCATTTCCAACCCCAGAGCGAGATGTAAGCCCCTCCACAATCAGAATATCTCTATTCTCCCAAATACTCTTTAGCTTTTCAAATTGACCTTTTGCTTTACTCTTATCCTCATAATCAATGTAGGGACGTGAGATAAAGGTAGAGCCGTACCATGAACCTTTACACAACTCTTTATAAAAATCCATATAAACATTCATATGGTCTTTCCAGAATGGTGTAGCCCACCAAGTAAAGACAAAACGATCTTCAAAAGCATCAGGTAAACAAACCACTAATTTCTCATCACTCTCTAGTCCCACAATATGTTTTAATTGGTTAGCCAATTCTATATCATGATTTTGATAAGGTATAGGCCAGCCCCACATCAAATTGACTTCTCCGTCTCCAAAACGAACTAATGAAGACTTATTTTTGATAACATAATCCAGAGTCTGATCAATTCCGATAACTTTAATTGGCTTCTCTGGTTCTCCCAAAGTCTCACCTTTTATCAATGTATGGAGTGCTTGAAGAAGCCTTTCTGGATGCTCACTTGAATACAAATGCTGGCCATGATTCCCATTTTGCGAAGTATAAAATGCAAGCATTGGTTTATTCAATAATGATATCTCTTTGACAACCTCACTAGTGGAATTGTGGAGGTTAATATCCAAATAAACATCCATTTGAGATTTAAGTTGTTCAAATTGATCGCTTTTCACTTCAGGATAAAGCTTAACATTTTTATATTTTTTCGCTAGTTCATGTAAGAGTGGTCCCATTACCGTCCAAGCCGCTATATGGAAGGTTACCATAGGAAAATTCTCTACTAGATAATCTATTTTTTGCAATTCTTGAGAATTTGTCAAAGTTAAGCAATGGAAATCACTACCTGCATAACAACTTAGAAATTTTCCATCTCTCTGGTAATCTTTAATTGCTCTAACCATCACTGAAACTTCATCCTTTTTGAATACTAGATGACCAGTATTGCCATGTTTAGTCGCATCAAATGATAGAATTGGCTTTTCTAAGAGCTTCATATCCTCTAAAATAGTACCCGCTACTTGACCATAGTTAATGTCCAGATATAAATCTATACTTTTCTTTAACTTATCTAACACAGGTGGAACAATTTGGGGATGCAATCTCACATTAGCATATACCGCCAATCTTTTTAGCTTGTCTCCCATATCCGTCCAAGCAGCGATATGAAATACCACATCCGGTAGAGCTGTAACTAACTCTTCTATTCCTTCTAAATCTTGGGAATTTGTTAAAGTTAAACAAGAAAATCCCTTATCTAAAGGCGATATTAGTTCAAACTCTCCTAAATGATGTTGTAAGATTTTAGTCCACTCCAAATCATGAAATTCCCACCATAAATCACGGTAACGATTGGCTATCAAGGTGGTCCATGGCTTTCTGTAGGTCGTAAAATGAATCACCACTGGTTTGCCATTAAAAGCTAGATGTTCCTGCCAATTATTATACAAAGCCACAATATCATGTCCCACTTGTAAATTATAAGCTCTATCTAGCTCTAACCAATCATCTTGTAAGACCTGATTAAATATCGTTTGATCGCCATTAAAATGATCAAAACGTCCTTCTTCAACTTCTTTCGTTGTTAGGATAGACTGTTCAATTAGTCGTTCTTTTAAATCCTCTTGGCGCCATTTTTTATTGTTGATTAGTAGGACGCCAGTATTGAAACCTTGACCATTTACATCTCTAATCGCTGCGATATAATGTTCTTTTAGATCCTGCTCAAATAGACTATCTAATTTTTCATTAATAAGTAAATCACAATCCAAATACAAAACAGTATCTTCTTGTATATAGTCTGGAATAAAATATCTAGCATAGGCAATGCTACTAATATGAGCTTGCTTGGTCCAATCCTGAAAAATAGCCTGTTCAGGTAGTTTAACATCGATAATCTCACTACCTAACATGCGAGCTATTTTTCGTGGTTTGCGAAACCAATCTGGCATGATATCTTGATTTAAAATATAAATCTTAACATCTCGGTTATGGTATAGAATAGATTTTATGGTTGTTTCCAACTGTGTGGTGTAATTACGATCACCTGCTAATACAATTGTTTTATTCATTTCATTTCCTTAATCAATTCCCAAGTGATAGATTGCATCTACCAATAGCTTTTTAGTGAAATACCCTTCTTTTAGAAGATAGCTAAATGTCTTGATACGATTCGTCATTTCTTGATATTCTACTACATTCATTTTATCAACTATCTCATGAGCTTCTTCCAGACTATTTACCACAAAGCCCAAGCCTTGATCTACTATAAATTTAGCAGTTGACAAGCTACTTGGCACAATCAATGGGATACCAGCTGTTAGATAGGTACTAACCTTATGAGATATATTTAAAGTATAGTATTGGTTACTTTCTCCATCGTTTTGATGAGTTCCCCAGACAAGACCAAATCCACCTTTTGATAATTCTAGTAACAGTTCCTCATCTTTTTTCCATCCTTCAATACTAAGATTTCTAGCATTGGAACTAGCTTCTCCTTTATTTGAAAATACTCTCAAAAGCGTATCTTGAGACCAATTTTGTAAGTCTGGGAAACGCTCCAAACTTCCAGCAAAAAAAAGTTCTTTTTTAAAAGTCGGAGTGTATAAGGATAAATCATGAGGATGATCCCACATCCCTTGAATGAGAATCTTCTTTGTCGTCAACCCTTCTTCTATCAGGCGTTCTTTCATCTGTTCGGATGGAACAATCAAAACGTCCGATAGATTATACATGTACATATACTCTTTCATGAGATAATAGTTACTATCAAACATGAGGGGAACAACATCATGGATAAAGTAAACAATTTTCACCTGCATATCCTTCAGCTTATCAAACAAGACTCGATCAAACTCAAAGCCATTCCAAGTTGGAGACTGAAAGACTAGGATATCTCCAATTGAAATACTGGCCATAATGCCATCCAGACGTTTATTCATTTCAGAAGGGCTATCTGAAGCAATATTGTAAAAATAGATGCCAACCTCTCTGAACCCCAATTGGCTGGCTATTTTTTGAACAGCATTTTGCGCTAAGATAACCGTACTATCACCAGCCATGCCATATAAATTTGTTAAATGTAATTTCATACTTCTTGTTTCTATAATCATTAATTCCAGTAAGTCGTTCTTTCATTTTAAGTTCGTGACACAATTTGGATTCTACTCCCAGTAACTGCCAAATTTAAAATTTATCTTCGACTTTCTATTTTTACATGTCCATCATTATAAACCATACTGTTTGATGGAATATCATTTCGAATGAGACAACCTGCTCCGATAATGGTATTATCCCCAATAGTCACTCCTTTTAAAATCGTGACATTGCTTCCTATCCAGCAATCTCTACCAACTCTAATCGGCGCTGTAGTCCACTGCCACTTTTCAATTTTTTCAGCGGTATAAATATGGTCGTGATCATAAAAACGGACACCTTCCCCCATCATGGTACCTGCCCCGATTTCAATTCTTTCCATACAGTTAAAACTACAAGAGTTATTGATAAAAACACCATCATGCAGTATTAACTTACCAGAAGAAACATGAAAATTTTCAAAATTTCTGCAGATGACATTGGCTCCTACAAGCAAGTTTGCCTTATCATCGATTTGAAAGACATTCCAAGTCCCATCTTGAATGATTTTTTCTTGATGATTGGTGCGGACTCTGACTTCATTCAGATACTCTCTCACTCTAGAAACCAATTTATCTGGTGTACTTGACAGAAAAACTTCCTGTCCTTGATTTCCATGGGCTGTATTATCAAATGAAAAGACAGGTTTTTCAGCCTGTACAAACCTTGATACAATAGCATCCACTTCTTGAAAGTGATTGATATCTAGTAGAAAGTCACACGTATTGATTAGAAAGTTTAGCTGTGCTTCATTTGTAGCCGTTAGGAGACGGACATTGTGTTTAGTTTCTAAGCTACGGATTTTCTCGGAAAACTGGACAGGGGCTGCAATATGAAAACAGATGTTTGGCAAGTTTTCAAGAAGATAATCCAACTGTTCAATCTGATCACTAACCGTCAAAATCAGAGCATCTCCTAATAGATGTTTTTCCTTCATTTGCTTATTTCTCTTAATTTTTCAATCATTGATTGAACTTGGTCAACAGCATATACTTCCTGACCAACTTCGTAGGATTTGGTATTTTCAAAGGATAAAATAGGTTTCCCAAATCTTGCAAATTGATTGAGAATTTCCTCTGTTTTTTCACCATGATTAATATCTAAAAGTACTTGGCTCGTTTCTACCAACTCATGATCGACATCTACCAAATAGTGAATCCCGTTAAAAATGGTCACGTTTGGATGAACTGTCAACTGTGCTAATTTATCACTGACCATTACTCTAGCTGCTATCTTAAACTGAATGGCTGGTAAGGATTGAATCAATGTTTCAATTTGTTCAATATGGTCTGAAGCTGTATAAATGAGACAAGTGAACGGTTCCTTTATAGGATAAAGGTGAGATTTTTGTAATGGATGTAAATGATGATTTTGTCCCAATTCTGTCCATTCAAGGCCATGGTAGTACCACCAAACATCACGATAGGTTTGAGCTGCTAAGTCCTTCCACGGTTTCCTATGAGAAAGATAATGAATAATACCAGGATAATCCTGACCTGCAGGTAATTGATAATCAGTGAACTGCTTATGAATGACAATATGATTATAATCAAAGTCTAATTCCAGCCATTTATGTTCAAAAAGCATATTCAAGATACTCTGATCTGCCTGATCCACCTTATCATGCCATTCATTGGTCAAATCAATCAACCTTTGAGTCATATTCTCTTGTTTCCACAGGTCATTATTGATTAAGAGAACACCTGCGTTAAAGATTTCTTGACCGAAATAGGCTCTTCCCCCGAAATCTCTAACAGCAGCCAAAGGATAATCTTGTAAGTCAGTATCAAATAAGTCATCCAGATTTTTCGTTACAAGTAAATCACAGTCCAAGTAAAGTGCCTTATCTTCTTTCACGAAATCGGCTACAAAATAGCGTAAAAAAACAGTGTAACTAATATCTGTTTTATAACGTGAAATTTGCTCAGACGTTACCCGACAATTAATAATTTCTGAATCAAACTTCTCTAAGCGCTTATTTAATTGCTTGATCCATTCATTAGGAAAATCGCTATTAATCAGATAAAAACGAAGCGAACGATTGTGATAACAGATAGATTTAATCGTGGTCAATACTTGGTCTACATAGGCATAATTCGCCGCTAGAACAATGGCTTTCTTTTGTGTATTCTTAGTTTTTTCAAGTTTGTCTAGTAGATATTTTTTTGTCTCAAACTCTTTATAGGTAGGCGTTTCTTCTAAGCCACTGACCTTCCCGTTAGAAAGACTCCCTTCTAACATCTGACGATAAATAGCTAAATGTTTTTCTAAAGGATATCCTAGACTGGCTAATAAAGTAATACGTTCAGACATGGCATCAACCAAGGCATGCATCCACTTTTCTGTCCAAGTCCTAGATAAACTATTATTTCTGATGCGATAAGAATAGATTCCTTTATGGATATAAACAATTTTTTCTGCCAACAAATAAATCTTTTGATTGAGGTAACCGTCCTCTCCTAATTTACCTATGTCGAAGCGTAACTGCTCGAACAATCCTGCCTTATAAAGTTTACCCCAAGCAGATATCAAAGCAAAACTCTTCATTTCTTGAGATTCATACAAGTTCTCAAAGATGGAAACATTGTCATACACTTTCTCATAATAGGAGTCTCCCAATATATGAAAGTAGAACATTCCTTCGCTTTCGTTGAAAGAATAGTAATTCCCAACTGCTATATCAGCCTGATATTCCACTATTTTTTTGTATAGAGTTTCTAGGTAATCCTGTTCAATCCAATCATCTGAGTCTACAAAAGTCACATAATCTCCGGACATATTTTCCAGACCGGTGTTTCGTGCAGCAGACAAGCCAGCATTTTCTTGTTCTATATAGATAATTCGGTGATCGATTTCTCCAAATTCTTGACAAATCTCGCCTGATGTATCAGTAGAACCATCATTAACGACAATAATCTCAATATTTTTATATGTTTGAGCAATAATACTATCTAGGCATTTTCTCAGATAGCTTTCCACATTGTATACCGGTACAATGACCGTTATTTTATCATCCACTAGCGTTTTTCTCCTTATATTTATTATACAATTTTTTAGTCAAAATTTCAGCTATATAATAGTAAAAACCCCTTGAAAATTCTACTTTTTCAAGGGGTTTCTATGATTTACGTTCACGAGTTAGTTTAGCCTAAATTTATAGGTTATCTTACTCTTCTTCATCACGTTTACGGCGTTTCGCAACCAATCCAATACCTGTAACTGCTGCTAAAGCTCCTAAAAGCACGGATGATTTGGAAGCTTCTGTACCTGTATTCGGCAATTGCTGTCTAGTCTTACCTGCTGACTCAGATGCTGATGTGCTTGCTGATTGGCTTGCACTTGTTGATGCTGATTCAGAAGCCGATGTGCTTGCTGACTCTGATGCACTTGTTGATGCNGACTCAGAAGCTGATGTGCTTGCTGATTCTGATGCACTTGTTGACGCTGACTCTGATGCGCTTGTACTTGCTGATTCAGAGGCGCTTGTTGACGCTGATTGACTTGCACTTGTTGATGCTGACTCAGAAGCCGATGTGCTTGCTGATTCTGANGCACTTGTTGATGCTGATTCAGAAGCTGATGTGCTTGCTGATTCTGATGCACTTGTTGACGCTGATTCTGAGGCACTTGTTGACGCTGACTCTGATGCGCTTGTACTTGCTGATTCTGATGCACTTGTTGATGCTGACTCTGATGCGCTTGTGCTTGCTGACTCTGACGCACTTGTTGANGCTGATTCTGATGCACTTGTTGACGCTGATTCAGAAGCTGATNTGCTTGCTGACTCTGACGCACTTGTTGACGCTGATTCAGAGGCTGATGTGCTTGCTGATTCTGATGCACTTGTTGACGCTGATTCAGAAGCCGATGTACTTGCTGACTCTGAGGCGCTTGTCGATGCTGATTCAGAAGCCGATGTACTTGCTGATTCTGATGCACTTGTTGAGGCTGATTCAGAAGCCGATGTACTTNCTGACTCTGAGGCACTTGTTGACGCTGACTCAGATGCTGATGTGCTTGCTGATTGACTTGCACTTGTTGATGCTGACTCAGAAGCCGATGTGCTTGCTGATTCTGATGCACTTGTTGATGCTGATTCAGAAGCCGATGTGCTTGCTGACTCTGATGCACTTGTTGATGCNGACTCAGAAGCNGATGTNCTTGCTGATTCTGATGCACTTGTTGANGCTGACTCTGATGCGCTTGTACTTGCTGATTCAGAGGCGCTTGTTGACGCTGATT